>NZ_JBHWIJ010000044.1:0-29280 GCF_042732255.1 Kitasatospora sp. NPDC059803
GGGGCTGATCCCGATCTGGAGGTGGTCGCAGGCGTTGGGCGGGAGGCTGGCCGGGAAGTTCTTCAGCACGTAGCCCGCACCCATGGGCTGGTCGCCCGGACCGTTCACGTGCAGCGGTCCGGTGCCGATGTTGGAGATCGGGATCGTGATGTCCGGGACGGTCTCGCCCAAGGCCACCGTCATCCGCAGGGGGGTGCGGTCCAGGATGATCCGCGGCTGCTGGGCCTTCGCCGGGGTCTTCCCCGTGGACCAGACGAAGCCGAGTTCCTGCGGGTCGGTGTTCGTGATCCGCAGGCCCCAGGGGCGTTCCCCCGGATTGGAGATGTCGATCTGCACCGTGAAGACGTCGTTGGCGTCCCTGGTCCACGACGCGGTGCCGACCGCGCTCCCGGTCCCGTCGACGATCGACGACGTGGCGGGTGCCTGCGCGACGGTGGTGAGCGCTCCGGAGCCCGCCCGCAGCTCGATGTCCGGTGGCCTCGCGCCCAGGGGTGCGCAGTTCGGGCCGAGGGCCACCACCAGGACGGACCAGGACGTCGCCACCTTGTCCACGACGAGGGGCAGGAGGCCGCTGGTGGCCTGGTCCGCGAGCCGGAGCTGGCCGGTGTCGGGAAAGATGTCTGCCATGATCGCTTCTTCGGTCGTGGAGCCGCGGTGACGTCCGTCACCACGTTCCGAGGGCTACGACGTCGACGAACACGGGTCGACCGGTGGTGTCGGCGCCGGCGGGAACGGGCCGGGTCTCGAACTCCCGGACGACCAGGCGCTGGGCCCGCTGCCCGGTGTCCGGAACGCTGATCGTGATGGTCTGCCCGAGGACGGCGGAGGCCGTCAGGACGGTGGACCAGCCGGTGACGCCGTCCGGCGCCGTCACCCCCGGGTCCTGGACCTGGAGTTCGGTCCGGACGGTGTTCCCGGCGCCGCCCGGCCCGAGGCCCTCCAGGACGACGCCCGCCTGCCCCGCACTGCGGGTGACCGTGAGGCGCCGCTGCGGCGCGAGTTGGACGGGCTCGGTCAGCACCACCTGTGACACGTCGGGGACACCCGGGATGGTGTACCGCTGGTAGCGGGCCAGGGCGAGCCGGACGAACGGGAAGTAGGAGGCGGAGACGACCGGCGTCAGGTCGAGGTCGGCGAACCAGCGGTCGCCCTCGGCGTCGAACTCGACCGGGTAGAGGGCGGCGTCCAGCAGGCGGTGCAGCTCGGGGAGGGTCACCTGGGCCCGCTGTGCCGCGTTGACCTGGGCTCCGCTGAGGACGGCGGGTGGTGCCCCGGTGTCCCGGATCGGGTCGCGTCCGGCGACCGCGACGTACCGCAGGGCTTCGGCGGGGACCGGCCCGGGCGGGAAGGTGAGTACGGCCAGGGCCTCGTCGTCGCCCGAGACGTACCAGGGCCGTTGGAGGAGGACCCGCAGGCCGCCGCCCTGGCGCAGCCGGGTGAGCGACCGCTGCCCGTCGGTGGTGCGGGTCCAGCCGAACGACGGGACGCAGTCGAGCAGTTGGGGGGCGGGTGGGCGCACGGTGCTCGGCACGTCGATGTCGCCGAGTTGCCCGGCGGCGGTGCAGGCACCGGGATCGGTGGCGAGGATGCGCGCGAAGCAGTCCTCGAAGCGGGACACCGCCGTCACGGCGTAGCTCACGTGGTGGTGGCGGGTGTCGCCGAACTCCTGGCGGATCTCCGGGAGCGCCTCCAGCAGGGGCAGGTGCTGGACCTCGTACGAGCCGACGTGCGCCATCCGCCGGGTGGTGGTCGGTGCGGCCGGCGGGCTGTCGTCCTGGTCGGTCCAGTCGGCGTTCAGGTCGATCCGTCCGGTGCTCGGGATGTCGATCGCGAAGGCGTCCGTCCCGAGGACGGTGTCGCGGTCGCCGGGCCCCCGCCTGGGCGTCAGCTGCCCGCTCGGGTCGGTGAGGGGGTGTTGCACCGCGTGCACCAGGGTGACCGTGCGCGGTGGGGTGATCAGGCGGTTCCGGCCGGCGACGATGTCCTGGAAGGCCGGCAGGTGCGGCACGTTCGGGTCGACGCCCTGCCAGCGCGCGATGCCGAACAGCGCGACGTCGTCGAACGTGAGGCAGGACGGGATGTCGAAGGTCACCTGCTCGGCCGGACCGAGCGCGACCGTGACGTGGCGTGGGTCCGCCCGGCTCACCGTGCAGCCGCTCGCGGCCGCCTCCAGCCGTACGGACGCGGTCTGCAGGTCGGGCCAGGCGCCTTGCCAGATGGCGATCACGGCGTCGTCGGGCGGGTCGATCTGACCGGGCCGCCCGTTGCCGGGGTCGATGGGCCGGGGCCGGGCGTTCAGGGCGGCGCACACGCCGCTCGGGTCGGCCAGCCAGGGCAGGGCCGCGTCGGTCTCGGGCAGGACGACGTACGAGGACGGCGAGGACGGCCCGGCGGGGACGGTACGCGCGCCCTGGACGTCGGTGAGCTCGCGGTCGGCCCGTTCGGCGACCGCGAAGAGCCGGCTCACCTCGGTGCCGGGCGCCGCGGGGCCCAGCGCGGTGTCGAAGGCTCCGTCGTACTGCAGCGCCAGGGCCAGCGAGCACTTCGGCGGCAGCAGGTGCCGCAGGTCGTGGGCACGGTAGCCGTGGAGGGTCGCGTAGTCGTCCGCCGAGGTGCCGCGGTCGCTGCGGATGACCATCCGGTCGTGGCCGTCGCCGTCGTCCCACTCCCGGGTCGGCACCAGCTCCGGCGGCGGCAGCGGCTCGAAGCGCCAGTAGGGGACGAGGTCCGACTGGGCGTCGGCGGCGCCGACCTCCTCGACGCGCAGCCCGCCGCCGGCGAGGTCGGCGATCCTGACCCGGATCCGGTACTTACGGCCGAACCGCAGCCGTGGCAGCGAGCCGGTGTCGCACTCCACCACCGTGTCGAGGCCCGACGTGACCGGTACCGGCAGGGCGTCCCCGGTGTCAGCGACCCGCTCGGGCCGCTGGGCCACCTGGCTCCAGCCGTCCCAGCGCGCCACGATCTCGTGCAGGTACAGCGCGTCGGCGTCGCCGAAGCCGGTGACGACCGGGCCGGGCCGCAGGTAGCCCTCCTCCAGCAGGCCGTCGGGCAGCAGCGGCACGCCGCCGACGGTGTGGTGCACCCGCCGCCGGCACAGCGAGTACCAGGTCTGGCGGCTGTCGTCGAACACGTCCATCCGGTAGCCGCCGAGCAGGGAGTCCGCCAGCAGGGCGGAGGCGAGCAGGCCGGCCGGCGTGCCGCGCTGCTGCGCCCGCTGGAGCTGCTTGCCGTGCTCCTCCTCCCGTGCCCGGTCGACCAGGGCGAAGCCCGTCGAGTGCAGCGCGGGCAGTGCCCCGACCGGAACGGGGGACGACTCCCCGGGAGGGGGCGACGACCCGTCCGACCGGGCCGTGCTGACCAGCCGCAGGGCGGCGCCGTCCACGTCGAAGGGCAGCAGCTCGAACCGGGGGTTCGCGGAGGGCGCGAGACCGGCACCGGTCAGCGGCAGGAGGCCGCCGCTGAAGCCGGTGGAGGTCGGACCGTCGACGGAGGAGGGCACGAAGCGGGTGCCGGTGACGGTGTAGGCGGTGGCGGGCGAGAGGTCGGTCTGGGCGGCTGCGCTCCAGCCCGGTGACGGGTCCGGGTCGGGCTGGGGCCACAGCGGCACCACCCTCAGCTCCGCCGGGTGCGTCTGGTCCACCGGGGTGAGCGCGGAGGCGGGTACGGCGAGGTCGACCAGCAGGCCGAGCGCGCGCAGCAGGACGGGGTGGTCGGCCAGGTGCGCGACGCCCTGGTGGAACTCGCCTGCGGGCGGGGGCGCCGCCAGGCGGTCCGGTGGCGTGGTGTCGGGCGCGCCGCGCCGGTAGAAGGCGTACGCCTGGGCGAGCGCCGGCGTCGCATCGGTCGGGGTGGCGTGGGGCGGTGTGGCGTGGGGCGGCGTGGCACCGGTCGGGGTGGCGTGGGCCGGGGTGGCGCCGGCGGGTGCCAGCAGGCCGGGCTGCCACTGCTCGCCGATCGCCCGCAGCGCGGCCCGCAGCCCGGGGCGGCTCTCCGGCGCCGCGCCGCGGTGCGCGGCGTGGGCCTGGGCGGTGGCGGCGTAGATGCCCTTGACGTCGGTACCGGCCCGGCCGGCCGGGAAGGCCTTGGTGGCCCGCCCGTCGTAGCTGGTGGCCCGGTACGGCTCCACCGGCATCGTGGCGGTGAACAGCGTCTGCCAGACGGAGAGTTGCCGGTCCGGGGGGAACTGGACGGTGCTCCCGTCGAGGGCGGTGTACGGGACGCGCACGGACGGCAGCGTCCGCCCGCCGCGCCGGACGTCGAAGCCCACCCCGGCGAGCCGCCGCGGCCAGTCCTGCATCCCGAAGTCCGCGATGGTGAGCGCGGCTCCGTCCGGGGCGAGCAGGCGCGGTGTCAGCAGCACCGACAGCAGCGCCATCGGCGCGGACTGGCCGGGGACGGTCGCCAGCCGGCCCGCCGGGAGCACCGTCCAGACGAACTGCCGCTCCAGGCCGGTCGAACTCTCCGGGCCGGTCGATGACATGGCTCACTCCCCTGCGAACGCCTGGCAGTAGGTCTGCCACGGGAAGGTCTGCCCCTGCGGCCCGAGCGCGGCCTCGACCGACGGGTCCGAGGCGGTCGAGGCACCGCTCAGGGGGCGGCGCAGCCCGGCGGGGGGCGGGCAGTTGCCGAAGCACTTGTGGCACTCCAGCGTGAAGGACTTGGAGAAGAAGGTCAGGTCCACGGTGATCACGAGCCGGGCCGAACCGCTCAGCGAGCCGGAGGTGGAGTCGTACGTCAGGCTGAGGGTCAGTTCGATCGAGACGCTGATCAGCCCCAGCAGCGAGACGCTGCCGCCGATCCGCAGATAGCCGGTGACCTCGGTGTCGGTGCCGTTCTTGGCGAAGACGACGCCGCCGAAGACGTGCACCTCCGCGGACACGATGACGAAGTCCATGACGATGGCGGCGCCGAACTCGATCCCGCCGGTGAAGCGCTGCAGGCCGCTGTCGGTGCCGCCGGCGCTCAGGCCGAGTTCCAGGTACCCGCCGCCGCCGAAGCCCGACACGGTGACCAGGAACGGCCGTTCCCGGGTGCCGAACGCGAAGTCCATGACGATCGGCTGGTCGGTCAGCGACAGTGTGACGCCGGCCTGCACGGTGAGGTTCTGCACGCTGAACACCAGCAGGCCGACGCTGGGGACGGCGACGGTGTACGAGGCCGTGATGCTGGTCGCCGAGGTGTCGATCCTCGGGCCGTTCCCCCCGAGCGGGAGGTACTGCTCCAGGGTGGCGAGGAACCCGAGATCCCCGCCGAGTGTGACGTTCGTCAGGTGGGTGGAGAGGTCGAGCCGCTTGCCGGGGTCGGCGGTGAAGGTCACGGACGCGAAGCTGAGGGCGACGTACGCGGGGGCGCCGACGTCGGGGACGATCAGCTTGAAGTTGCTGATCGTCCCGGTGGCGTGCATCTCGGGCTTCCCGTCGACCGACAGGGCCCGGACGTCGAGGTCCAGCGCGCACCCGGTGTCGGGCGTGAACGGCGGGAAGGGCTTCTGCAGGTCCTGGTGCCAGGTCAGCTCCGCGGACGGGGTGGGCGTCTGCTGCCCGACCCAGAGGAGCTTCGGCGGTGCGCTGACGACGTCGATGAGGCTGCTCAGCGGGACCACGCCGAACAGGGTGGCGTCCGGGGCGAACAGCTTCGAGGGCACGGTCTGGAAGGCGTCGCTGACGGCCGGCCCGAGCGTGCGCGAGATCTGCGACACGGTCATGTTGGGGGCGGACAGCCCGCCGACCCGGGCCCCGGCGGCCCCGAAGTCGAGCGTCCGGGGTGTGACGAGGTCGAGCAGCGCGTCGGGTGTCGGGCTGCCCCAGGGGGTGTCGACGAGCGCCTGCGAGATCGTGGCGGGGAGCGCCGGGAGCGGGCCGAGCAGCCGGCGGACGGCCGGCAGCCCCACGGCCAGCTGGGTCACCTGCGGATAGAAGCCGACCCCGCTCGGGGAGAGCCCGGCCCCGATCCCGCCGAAGGTCATCGACTGCACCTCCTGCACGGCGTCCTCCACCGCCTGGGTCGGGGACGTCATGACGAGCGGGATGCGGGCGGCGATGTCGCAGAGGGGGCGGCCGAGGCTCGCGAAGGCTCCGGTGCTCGGACCGTTTCCGTAGATTCCGTCGAGTGCCGCGCCGTAGCCGGCGCCGGTGGCGGCGTCCTCGACGAACAGCAGTGGCAGGTCCAGCTCCACGTACTCCTGCCCGGCCGTGGCCTGGAGGGTGAACACCACGGGGGTGCCGGCCCTGGTCGGCCAGAAGCACCTCGGCGGGGCGGCCGAGGAGCCCACCGGGATCCAGGAGGCGTCGTCGAGGCCGTCGGTCTGCCCGGGGTCGATCGCGACGCTCTGGAACGGGAACCGGCGTTCGTGCGGGCCGCCCGCGCCGATGCCGTAGTCGTCGCGGACAGGCTCGGTGACGATCAGGAAGGCCTTGCGGTGCAGGGCGGCCACGGCGGGGTCCGTGCCGTCGAACCGGCGGTCGGAGACCTCGATGTAGGCGGCCCGGTGGCCGAACGGGAACAGGGCGCCGGGAACGGAGACCTTGACGTGGAAGTCCCGGCCGAGTGCAGCGTCCTGGGCCCACTCCAGCCGGGGCCAGTGGGCGGCGGCGCAGAACCGGGCGCCGTAGGCGCTCAGGATCAGCCGGTCGACGGTGAGGGGGACGGCCGGGTTCTCGGCGGCGGCCGCGACGATCCGGTCGTACCAGGTGTCCAGCGGGGTGCCGTGGTCGGTGCCGTCGGCCAGGGACCGGAGGGGCCGCGCCGTCAGGTGTCCGTCGGGGCCCGCGATGCGGCTGTGCCACAGCTCGGTGCCGCCTGCCATGCCGGTGGCGGGCAGGGTGCGGTGGGTGCACCGGGCGTCCGGCTGCAGGGTGAGCAGCAGGTTCCAGGGGACTTCGAGCCGGGCCAGCAGGTCGGCGGTGGTGGCCGTCGTGACGATCAGCGGCAGGCGGTTCATCGCGTCGAGCAGGCCGGCCACGGTGAGCGTGACCGGGTCCGGGCCGACGGCGAAGCACAGGGTGGAAGGGCCGGCCAGGAAGCCCTGGGGCGGCTGACCGGACTCCACCACGGTCTCGGCCAGGTGCTGCGGGGGGACGTCCACCAGGAGGTGGCCGCCGCCCGGGTCGGCCACCAGCTGGACCGTGCCGTCGGGCCGGGTCTGTTCGTGCAGGCCCTGGCTCCGGACGGTCAGGGTGACCAGGTCGTCCGCGCGGAGCACGGGGTAGCTGCCGGTGGGCGCGTCCGGCAGGTCGAGGAGCTGCCAGTCCTGCCAGCCGCGGTCGAAGCGCCGGTGCATCAGCGCGGCACCGGCCCAGACGGCGAGCACGTCGGTGCGGCCGCCGCCGGAGGCGACAGCGGTCAGTCGGGGGCCGGTCGTGCCGGGGGCGGTGAGGTCGCCGCCGAGCTGCTCCCAGCCGAGCCAGGGTGCCAGAGCGGAGTGCCGCAGGCCGTGGTCGCCGCCCAGGAAGACGTCACGCTCCGTCGCGGCGAGGCAGGTGAAGGAGCGTTCGTCACCGTCGGGGAGCGGGCCGAGCTCCTCCCACACCGGTGGCTCGCGCATCGGCGGGGTGTCGCTCTCCAGGTGTGCGCGGAGCAGACGTCGTTCGCGGGTGTCGGCGAGGAGGAGGTCGATCCGGCCGGGCGCGACGGGCACGGCCGTCAGGTGCCCGGGTGCGCGCTCGCCCGTGCGGAGCACAACTGGCCCCTTGGTCGGGTGTCCGCGCAGGAACTCCCAGCCGTGGGCGCCCGCGTCCAGGACGAGGTGGACATCGCCGGACCGGCTCGACACGACGGTGAAACCGGTCGCCGAGCCGCCCCGGGCGAGCGTGCCGAGCGAGGTCCAGTGCGGGTGCTCCCCCGCGCCGGGGCGCAGCCGTAACAGCTCGCCCGCCGCACTGAGGGCGAACACCTCGACCGGGCGGCCCTCGGCCGCCGTCGCGCTCAGCCAGTTGAACGCGGGGGCGCCGGTGAACGCGGGGGCGCCGGGCGAGGGCCAGGGGCGGTCCAGCGCGTGCCAGGCGTGCCAGCGGCCGTCGAACACCCGGTACCGTACGGCGCCGTCGTGCGCGCCGACGAAGAGGTGGAGTCTGCCGTGCCCTGGCGAACAGACGGCCAAGGCCCGTGCCGGGTGGGTGTGCATGGGACGCCCCCAGCAGATGGACGCGGTACCGGTCGGACGCGGTACCGGTTGGACGCAGTACCGCTCAGCGGGGCCGACGCATCGGGCACCCGCCAACTCTCAATGGTTCCAGGCTATTCCCGCTTCGGGTACGTATCAATTCCTGGTCGCGGCCCCCGCCTCCGGGCCGCGACGGTTTCACTGTGCGTAGCCGCCTTCGGGTAGCACTCCCCCGAGGACGTCGCCCGCGGTGTTCAGGGCTGCCACGGTGCTGGTCTCGGCGGCGTTCGACGGGAGCGACAGAAGGTGGGGGTGGGCAGAAGGCGCGGGGTGGGCAGAAGGCGCGGGGTCGGCGGGGCGGGGTCGGCCGGCCGCGGCGGGTGCCGGGCCGAGGAGCACGGTGGCGGCCGTCGCGGCGGCGGCCAGGGCTGCTGCCGGGCGAAGGGTGTGTGAACCAGCCACCGGGAACTCCCCTCTCGCCAATGATCCATTGGATCAAGAGAATTGATGTAGCGTCAGTTTCCGGTTCGGCCAGACGCCCGGCCCGGGGGCGCCGGCCCGGCGGCCCGCCGACCCGCCGACCCCGGCACGTTGTTCGAAGAATCGGTGGAGACTCCACAGTGCAGCCTGTTTGATTGTTCATCTACAAGAAGCCGACTGAGGGTCAGGGGGCGGCGGACAATCAGGTCCGGCCGCCGGACAGGACAAGGGGGCACGGGGTGGCTGGTGTTGGACGTCCGCAGGGGCGGCTCAAGGGGGAGACCGAGCAGGCGGATGCCCTGGCCCGGTTCGTGCGGGAGGTGACGTCGGGAGTCACCGTCCGCGAGCTCGCCCGGCGTTACCCCGCAGGCAAGACCAGTTGGAGCGAGTACCGCTCCGGGGAGAAGGACATCCCGTGGCACCTGCTCCAGCGGCTGGTCCACGACCGCGTGACCGACCCGCGGGCCCGGACGGTGCTGCTCGAACGTGCTGCCCGCCTGCACGAACAAGCCACCCTGGCGGCCCGGGGACTGCGGCCGCCCGAAGCGGGACGTTTCGCCGTCCAGCAGGCGCTGGACCTGGCCCGCCAGGCGCAGCGACAGGCCGAGGAGGGGGTCGCGGAGGCGGATAAACTGATCCGTGTGCTGGTGGAGGTCGTGGCCGAGCTGCGGGGTGAACTGGGCGACGACGCGGAGGACGACACGGGCCCCGCTTCGCAGCAGGCGCCCGGCGGGGGCGCGGGGCAGCTGCGGCGGGCCCGGCTGCGGGAGGCGACGCGCTGCCTGGCCGAGGTGCGGCGCATCAGGCAGAGCGCACGTGAGGCGCAACAGGCGGCGCAGCGGGAGCAGGACGCCGTCGGGCTCCTGGCCGATCAGGAGCGTACGCACGCCCGGGCGGACGAGGGCCGGGAGCCGGGGTCCGAGCTGGTGGTGGCCGACGGGGTGCGGGCGCGTCTGCCGGTGCTGTGGCGCCTGGACGCCGACCTCGTGGCGGTGCGGGAGGCCTTGGCCGACCGGCGCCGCGAGGTGCTCGGGGTGACCTCCGTCGTACCGCGCTCACCGGTACCCCGGATTGTCCGCGGCGAGGTCGTCGACGCCCCGGACAATCGCCTGACCGGCCTCATCGCCCCGTTCGGCCGGGCGCGTAACGCCCCGCACGCCGCAGGCGCCCCCAGCGCCGCGGGCACCCGCCGCAGGACCGGCACCATCCTGTTCGCGGCCCTCGCCCTGCTACTGGTCGGAGTGCTGCTCGGTATGCACTTCAGCGCACCGGCACCGGGCATCCCGGTGCCGTACCTGGCAGATTCCTACCGTGTGCCGGCGGTCACCGAGGCCCACGGTCCGTCCCCGTCCCCGTCCGCGGCCGGCACGTCCGCGGACACGTACCGGCCGGCCGCCGGCATCGCGTCGGCTACGGCCTCAGCCCCGGCCTCGGCAGACGCAACTGCTGCCCCCGGACCGCAGCAGGCTGCGGCCTCGCCTTCGGCCCCGCTTTCGGTCGAGGTGACGCCCACCCCCGGGTCGGCGCCGACCCCGGCCGACGCGACGCCCGCCCCCGAGGCGTCGAGCACCCCACGGAACCGCGACACCCAGGGCGTTCCGCCTGACACGGCCCCCCAGCAGCCGGGACAACCCGTGGTCGTCGCCTCCGCTCCGGGCACCCTGTACTCCATCGCCCCGGACCACCGCGCCGTCTACCAGTGGCAGGGCCGGGACATGGCCTGGACGCCCATCGGCGGTCCCACCGAAAGGATCCTCGCGGGAGGCGCCGGTGTGTTCGCCGTCAGCGCCGACGACAAACGGCTGCTCGGCTACAGCGGGACCCCGGGCAACTGGACACCCGTCAGCGAACCCGGTGCCGACTTCGCCATCAGCGGCACCCGCCTCTACCGCCTCGCCCAGGACCACACCGGCGTCTACCGCTGGAACGGCACCGGAACGAGCTGGACCAAGATAGGAGGCCCAGCCGGACGCCTGTACGGCGGCGGGGCCGGCCTGTTCGCGACCGACCCGCGCGACGGCCGCATCTTCCACTACGACACCGCCAGGGAAATCTGGACCTACGTGGGCACCGACGGGGCGACCTTCGCCGTCAGCGACACCCGCCTCTACGGACTCTCACCGGACCGCAGCCAGGTGTTCCAATGGGACGGTACGGGCAGCGACTGGACCCTCATCGGCGGCCACGCCCAGGACCTCTACGCCGGGCCGGCCGACCTGTTCGCCACCAGTCCCGATCACGGCACCTTCCTGCGTTACGCCCGCACTCCCCAGTTCTGGGATCCGGTCAGCGAGGCGGGAGCCGAATTCGCCGTCACCGCCGACCACATCTACCGCCTGGCGCCCGACCACAGCGCTATCTACCAGGCACCCAGCAACGGCGCCGCCACCTGGACGAAAATCAGCGGACCGGCCGCCACCCTGATCACCAGCAGGTGACAGGCGGGCCGATCGAGTCCACGAACACCAGGACCCGCCCGATCGTCCGCCGGGGCTTCCGCTCCCGCAGCGCGGACACCGCCATTGCGCTCGTCATGCCCTGCCTCAGCGGCAACCGCCCCGCCCTGCCCCGACGCCGACTCGTGTGACCGCACCCACAGGTCCAGCACGAGAAGACGTACCAGGGGCCCCACCCGCTCACTCGTCGTGGACAGCTGACCCCGGGCAGCTGCAGGCGCCCGCCCGTCTTCCACCGGTCCACGGCAATCCCCTTGTCCGCGGACAACGATATTTTTCCGTGCTCGAACTTGGCTTTCCCAGAGATTGATTGACGGACAATCAGCTCCGAACCAGCATGAGGTGGCCGCTGACTGCCGGGGGACAGCCACCGGCGGGGAAGCGGGGGCCCGGTCCTGCCCCGAAGGGGGACCGGCCACCGCTTTCCCCGGTATCAGCCGCTCTTTCGATCCGATCGGAGTGAATGTGCTCAAGAACAGGCTCGTTTCTCTCACCCTCGCGGCCGCAGCCCTCATCGGGTTCTCCGTCGCCGCCTCACCGGCGGCCTACGCGGCTTCCTGCTACGGCGGTACGTGCTCCAACAAGGGGCCGAAGGGCACCGGTTGCGACGCCGACGCCTTCAACCTGCGGGCCTACACGCTGAAGGCCGGGTACTACGAGCTGCGGTGGTCCAACGCGTGCCACGCCGGCTGGATACGTGCCTCCGGCGCCGGCGCCGCAGGCGCCAGCGCGGTGATCCAGCGTGTCCTCCTCGACGGCGGCGGCGGTGTCGACGTCCAGGAGGAACGCGCCGTCGCGGTGAACAAGGGCGAGCTGGACTGGTCCAACATGGTGGGCACCAGCTACGGCTCCTACTACCGGGTCTGCGGCACGTACTTCGGGTTCCCCGACAGCACCCTGGACTGCAGCCCTGTGGTGTACCACGACTGACAGCCGGCCGTCGTGCTTCCTTGCCGGCAGCCGCGGCGGGTGAGCCACCCACGTCGGCCGCATGCCTCTTTCCCGCATCCCGTCCCGTGGCTACAGGTCTTCCTTCACTCCACCAAACGGAGGTCAACCATGCGTAGGCACATCGTCGCGCTGCTCCTGTCCAGTGCAGCCCTGTGCGCACTCGCTGCCCCGCAAGCCCTCGCCAGCCCCGCATCCGCCGCACCCGCCGCACCCGCCACCGTGTTCGCCGGGTGCGGATGGGTGCCCGAGGACATCGACGGCGGCGGGTGGTACGCCACCGCCGACGGGGCCGTCAACATGCGCTCCGGTGCCAGCACCGGGTGCCCCGCCAACGGCGTCGCCTACCAGGGCCAGGCCCTCGACTACCACTGCTATTCCACCCCCCTGGCCGACGACGACTTCAGCTGGACGTACGCGCGGAACGTGAGCACCGGCGTCCAAGGGTGGATCCGCAACGACCTGCTCACCGACCACGGAAGCAAGGTCAAGTGCCGGTGACATCGAAGAAGGAGTAAACAGTGATCAGCAGGAAAGCCCTCACGGCCTGTGCCGCGATCATGGTCGCACTCGCCCCGGCCGGCGCGGCGTCCGCGAACAGCACACCGGAGAAGACGGAGGCCCACGCGGCCGCGGTCGGCTGGAGCAACATAGCCAACAGGTACTCCGGGAACTGCCTGGACTGGGACGGCTCGGAACCGTGGGACGGCGGCACCGTCAATCTGACGCGGTGCGACAACAACGGCGGGCAGCGCTGGATGCAGGGGGCATTCGGTGATGGCCGGTTGGTCTTCACATCCGTCTACGACGGGAAGGTCATCGACGCGGTGCTGGAGAACGCCAACGGCAGCCGCATCACCCGCTACCGCTGGCTGGAATGGGAGCACCAGCCGAGGAACCAGCAGTGGATCTGGACCAGCGCCGGTGAGATCAGGAGCGCCTGGAACGGAAAGTGCCTGGACGCCGACCCCGGGCAGAAGGACTGGAGCGTTCAACGCGTCTACCTCTGGGACTGCAACGGCAGTTCGTGGCAGAAGTGGTTCCACGTCTAAACCTGGCCCCGAACGTGGGGGGGGGGGGGGGGGGGGCCCCGCGCGGGCGGGCGGGGAGACCCGCCGCGCCGCCGCCCCCCCCCCCCCACGGACGTGCACGCGGATCACCATCGAACCCGTCGAAGCACTGCGCCGGCGACTACGGACACGTCGCCCCCGGTCGCACCCGCACGGTCGCTCGGCGTCACCCCGGCAGGTCCGCCGGAACGGGGGAATCGTCGAGCCCTCCCCCTCCAGGGGGCAGCTGTTCCGTCACCCGAACACTCCGAGAGGTACGAGAACACGTGTCCTCACGAAAATCGCCGGTCCTGGGATTACCCGGGACGGCTCTTCTCAGCATGGCCCTGATCGCGGGAGTGATGTCCGCGACCAGCCCCGCCCGGGCGGCGGCCCCTCCGGAACAGCCGTCGGCCACCGCGCCCGAGGGTGCCCTCGGCCCCGCCGAGGACGTCCTGGTCAACGGCTGGGGCGACAGCTCGGGCTACCACCTCGACATCGCCACCGGCGCCGGCGGCTACCGGTGGCGCGAGACGGCGCTGCTGCGCCCCGCGGGTATCGACGACGCGTCCTGGACGGGCTACCAGTGCGTGTCCGGCGACGGCAGGTTCGCTGCCGTCACGGTGCTGCCCGCCGGCGCCGTCAACCGGGCCGAGGCGCGTGACCACGGTGCCGTCGCGTACTCGGTGGACTTGTCCAGCGGCGCGGTGAAGCCCGTGGCCGCCGGAGTGGCGCTCAAATACCACTCGCCCGGCTGCGGTACCGGACAGGCCGCGATGTTCACGGTCAACCCCGGAAGCGACCAGCGGCTCACCCAGGTCCTGACAGTCGATCTGCCGACCGGCGAGATCAAGGCGTCCACCACGGTAGCCGGCCAGGTGACATCGGTCGTCCCGACCCCCGACGGCCCGGTGGGCGCCCAGGGCGCCTCCCTGGTCCGCGTTCCCGCATCCTCGGCCGAGACACCCGCCGAGCCGGTGAGGATCGCGCAGGTCGACGGCCTCGCCTACGACCTGCGTCCGACCGCCGGCGGGGTCGACTTCGTCGTACAGAAGGACGGCGGGCCGACCTCCTTCCTGATGCGTGAACGGGACGGCAGGCTCTCCCCCCTCGGCGAGGGCCCCAGGGAGGCGCTACGGCTGATGCAGGGCCGGGGTGGCGAGTCCGTCGCCCTGGGAGCCACCAAGCTGGCCGAGAAGTCCGGCATCCGCAACGTCTCCACCGGCAAGCTGCCCTCGGGCGCCGTCGGCGTGTCCCTGGACGGCGCCGCCCTGCTGGGCCTGGGGCCGGACACCGCCGTGTCGGCCCCGCTGGTGGTCACGACCGCGGGTGACACGCTCCTGAAGCGAGACGCTGCCCCCGGCACGGTGTCCGTGTCGACCGCGGTTCCGCCCCTCGCGCCGGTTCCGGCTGGAGCCGGCAGCATCGTGTCGGAGCAGGGCGCCGCCGCGGCGCCCGCGCCCGCCCCCGGGGAGACGGACGCGCGAAGCACCGACGACTCCCCGGCCACGGCTGCCGCCGCGGCGCCGAAGTGCGCGGTGGACCGGCTGGCCGAGAACCGGCAGGTGATGCAGCCGGGCACCGCACAGGTGTCCTGGGCCATCGAGATGGCCGAGCAGGGTCTGTTGACCGGTTCCCCCTACACCCGGCCGGCCGGGTTCGCGAACCTGGGCCTGGCCGCCTTCGCACCGAACGGAGACTTCCCCAGACTGCCGCTCAAACACCCGGCGGGCGACACCTTCGACTCGGTGCCGCGCTCGGTCTACCAGGCGATCGTGGCCCAGGAGAGCAACTACAGCCAGGCGTCCTGGCACGCCCTGCCCGGCATCGCGGGCGGTGCGCTGGTCGGCGACTACTACGGCGCCGGCGGCTCCATCTCCAAGATGGACTACACCAAGGCCGACTGCGGCTACGGCCTCGGCCAGATCACCAACGGCATGTCGAAGGGCGACACGGTCTACTCGGTCAACGGCCAGACCAAGATCGCCGTCGACTACCAGGAGAACGTCTCCGCCGGTCTGCAGATCCTGGAGCGGACCTGGAACCAGCTCTACGACGCCGGCATCACCGTCAACGGTGGAAACCCGCGCTACCTGGAGAACTGGTACCTGGCCGCCTGGGCCTACAACTCCGGAATCCAGCCCACCGCCAAGTTCGGCAACACCACCGGCTGCGTGCCGAGCCCCACCTGCACCAGCGCCGAGGGCAACTGGGGCCTGGGCTGGGCCAACAACCCGCGCAACCCGGACTACCCGCCGACCCGCGCGCCGTATCTGAAGAACAGCTACGGCGACGCCGCGCACCCCGGCAGCTGGCCCTACCAGGAGCGGATCACGGGCTGGATGGGCCAGCCGATCCTCCGGTTCAACCAGCCCGCCTACACCAAGCCCGACTACCACGGCGGCAAGACCTGGCTGCAGATCCCGCCGGTCACCGCCTTCTGCACCGCCGACAACAAGTGCGACCCGACCGGCGCCGCCAACGCCAAGTACTGCACCCTGGCCAGCTTCCAGTGCTGGTGGCACCAGGCCGTCACCTTCGTACCCGACTGCTCCGCCACCTGCGCCACCAGCGCCTACACGGCGGCCGCCGGCTCGACCGAACCGGCCGTCGTCAAACCGCACCCGCACCCGCCGACCTGCGCCCTGGACTCCGCCAAGGTCGGCAACGCCGGATACGGAGCCCCGATCGTCGTCGACGAGTCGCAGCCCCAGCCACCGCTCAACCTGGTCGGCTGCGGCACGCCCGCCAACTGGTCCCAGGGCGGCACCTTCACGTACGCGTACGGGACCGACGCCGCCGGTGACAAGATCGGCGCGATCGACACCCACCAGCTCGGTGTCGGCTTCGGCGGGCGCGTCCTGTTCACCCACACCGAGGACGGCGCCAACCCGGACCTGATCAACACCGGGACCTGGACGCCGAACCTGCCCAAGCTCCAGTACTACAAGATCAAGATCCATCTCCCCTCCACGGCCGCCACCGCCTCCAACGTCGTCTACACCATCAACCCCGGCGGCGGGGTGGCACCGTGGAAGATCCGGGTGAACCAGAACTGGGGCACCGAGGAATGGGTCACCATCGGCACCTTCGCGATGCGAAACGGCGGCAACCTCCAGCTCACCAACAAGAGCGAGATCACCGGCGCCGGCAACATCAACTTCGCCGACTACGACGTCGCCTACGACGCGGTCGCCTTCATCCCGATGGGCGGCACCCCCGGCCAGCCCATCGGCGGACCGCCCGGCATCCAGGACGCCCCCAAGGGCAGCAACCCCTCGTGGGTGCAGTGCGGCTGCGTACGCCGCACCGCCGGTGACCCGGTCGACACCAGCACCGGCTACTTCGGTGAGACCTTCACCGACCTCACCACCCCGGGCCGCGGCAAGCCACTCGCCTTCACCCGCACCTACGCCTCCGCCGTCGCCGACCCGGCCGGCCCGGGCGGCGCCCTGGCCGCGGACGGACCGTTCGGCTGGGGCTGGACCCACTCCTACAACCTGAGCGCCGTCACCGACCCGGCCACCGGCAACGTCACGATCCGCCAGGAAGACGGCTCCCAGGTCGCCTTCGTCAACACCTCCGGAAGCTACGCACCGTCGGCGCCCCGCTTCAACGCGACCCTCGCCAAGAACGGCACCGCCTACACCTTCGCCCGCAAGTCCAAGGAGATCTTCACCTTCGACGCCGGCACCGGGCACCTGCTCAGCGAGACCGACCTCGCCGGCAGCAAGGCCTCCCCGCCCTACGCCACCACCCTGGGCTACGACGCCGCCGACCACCTGGCCACCATCACCGACCCGGGCGGGCGCAGCTACACCCTCACCTGGACCGGCAACCACGTCACCGGCCTCGCCGACAGCGCGGGCCGCCAGGTGAGCTACGGCTACGACGCCAACGGCAACCTCACCGACGTCTACGGCGCCGGCACCACCCGCAGCCCCGTCCTCAAGGACGACGACCACTTCCAGTACGGCTACACCGGCAACCACCTGCTCAACTCCATGCGCCAGCCGTCCCAGTACGGGTCCACCGCCACGCCGACGCCAGTCGTCTCCATGACGTACGACACCGCCGGCCGCGTCCTCGTGCAGACCGATCAGGTCGGCGGCACCACGACCTTCACCTACGGGCCCGACAGCGGCGGCAACCTGGTCGCAGGCCAGACCCTGGTCACCGACCCGGCCGGCCACAAGACCCTCGACACCTACCAGAACGGACTCCTGCAGTCCGAGACCAAGGGCTACGGCACCGCCGACGCGGGCACCTGGAACTACACCTACGACCCGGTCAGCCTCGGCGTCACGGCACAGACCGACCCCGTCGGCAACCTGCGCACCTACACCTACGACGACCACGGCAACGAGACGTCGGCCGGCGACGCCCGCGGGTTCACCACCGTCAAGTCCTACGACAGCGCGGACAACCTCCGCACCGTCATCGACCCGAGCGGACTCCGGACCTCCTACGCCTACGACGAGGCCGGCCACATCGCGACCGGCAGCGGCACCAACACCGGCAGCGAGGGCTTCGGACTGCTCACCGGCGTCGTCCGCCAGCCGGTCGACGAATCGCTGCCGGCCCGGACCACCGCGGTGTACTACGAGGACGCGGCCCACCCGGGCGACGCGACCCGCGCGGTCGATCCGCGCGGCAACGCGAGCCGCAAGACCTACGACCCGGCCGGCGCCGTCATCAGCGCGACCGACGAACTGGGCAATGCCACCAAGTACGGGTACGACACCGCCCGAGGCCTGCTGACCTCCGAGGTGGCCCCGGACGGTGTCGCCGCCGGTACGTCACCAGGCTGCACCGCACCTGCCAAGGGCTGCACGACCTACTCCTACGACGCGTGGGGCAACCGGACCGGCGCCGTCGACCCGCTCGGCCACACCAGCACGTCCGTCTTCGACGCCGACGGGCACCGCACCTCGACGACCGACCCGAACGGCAACACCACCCACTACACGTACGACGCCCTCGGGAACCAGACCAAGGTGACGCGGCCCGACGGGACGGTGCTGACCACCGACCACAACCCCGACGGCACGGTCGCCAGGACGGTCGACGGACTCGGCGCGGCCACCGTCTACGCGTACGACGCCCAGAAGCGGCAGACCCTGCGCACCGACCCGCTGGGCCGCGCCACCGCGAACGCCTACGACGCGGCCGGACGACGCACGGCATCGACCGATCCGAGCGGACGCGCCACCGCCTTCGGCTACGACGCGAACAACCAGCCCACCTCGGTGGCCTACTCGGACACCGCCACCCCGCCAGTCACCGCGATCGGCTACGACGCGGCCGGTCGACAGAGCTCGATGACCGACGGCACCGGCACCTCCCGGCGCGCCTACGACGCCTTCGGCGAGCTGGTCTCGCTGACCGACGGCGCCGGAGCGGTCACCGGCTACGGCTATGACGAGAACGGCAACGAAACCTCGATCACCTACCCCGGTGCCGGCGCCCAGACGGTCACCCGCACCTTCGACAAGGCCAACCGCCTGACCGCGGTCAAGGACTGGAACGGAAAGACCACCGGGTTCGGGTACGACCAGGCCGGTCACTGGACGTCCACGGCCGTCCCGAACGGAACCGCTGTCACCACGACGCTCGACGACGCCGGGCAGCCGCTGGCCGACCGGCTGACCAGCGGCACCTCGACACTGGTCTCGCTCACCTACACCCGGGACAACACGGGCCGCGTCAACTCGGACACCCCGAGCGGTGTGCCGGGCAGCGCCCAGACCTACCAGTACACGGCGCTGAACCAGCTCAAGTCCGCCACCTCGGGGTCGGCCACGACCGACTACACGTACGACGCCGCCGACAACCCCGTCCGGACCGGAGCCGCCGGCCAGGCCTTCGACGCGGCCAACCAGCTCTGCTGGAGCACGCCGGGCCCGGTGCCGGCCATGCCGTCCTGCACCGCCCCGCCCAGTGGCGCGACCGCGTACACCTGGGACCCGCAGGGCAACCGCACGAAGGCCACCACCGGGAGCACCGCTGTCACCCACACGTACGACCAGGCGAACCGCCTGACCGGGGTGAGCAGCGGCGGGACCACCAGCGCCTACACGTACAACGGCACCGGCCTGCGGACGCGGAAGACCACCGGGACGACCACCGTCTCCTACACCTGGGACGCGCAGCAGATCCCCAACCTGCTCTCCGACGGCTCGTCCTCGTACGTCTACGGACCGGACGACCTGCCGGTCGAGCAGATCACCGGCACGGGCACCCTCTGGTTCTTCCACGACCAGCTGGGCTCCACCCGGGCCCTGACCGACGCCTCGGGCTCCGTGGCCGGAGCGTACGCCTACACGCCCTACGGCGCCGTCAGTTCCCACACGGGCTCCGCGTCGACCGCGCTGCGGTACGCGGGCCAGTACAGCGACGACGAGAGCGGCCTGGTGTACCTCCGGGCCCGCTCCTACGACCCGGCCACGGCTCAGTTCCTCAGCGTCGACCCGGTGGTCGAACAGACCCTCAGCGCATACGGCTACGCCAACGACGATCCGCTCAACCAGACGGACCCGGCGGGGCTCTGGGGCTGGAGCAGCGTCAAGAAGTTCGCCCATGACCACTCCGACGTGATCTCGCACATCAACTCTGTCGCCACAGCTGTCTGGGCCGTCTCCGGCACGGTGGCGGCGGGCTGCGCCATCGTGGGCGCGCTGCCCTGCGCGGCCGTCGCCGGGGGAATCTCCGGGGCAGCCTGGTTGGTGACCACCGTCACCCAGGTTGGCCTGGTGGCCGACAAGTGCAGCAGCGGAACGTCCGCCTGGGACTGCGGGGAGGCGGCCGGCTACCTGACGGCGGACGTCGCGGCGTCACCCCTCGGACTGAAGGGGCTGGGCGCTCTGAGGGGCATCCTCCCGGCCCGGACGGACAAGAGCCTGGACGTCTGGCGCAAGATCTGCGAGGGCTGACCGGCCCCGGTTCCCGGCCGGTGCACTCCGGCTACGGCCAGCTCGATACTGTCCCTTCGACGACACCACGGCGGGCCGCCTCTCCTCGCGGGGGCGGCCCGCCGCTCGCGGTGGCTCGCGCTCCGTACCTCTCGACGACAGGAACGGCACATGACCGACAAGGCGTTACCCCTGTCCGCGCCGATCTCCGTGCGGCCGAACCCGCTCCTCGGAATGCCCCTCACGGCGGGCGGCCTGCTGATCTCCCTGCCCAAGGCGCTCGACGGCGGCCCCACGGCCCCGGTGTACGCCGCCGCGGCGGTCGTGAGCGCCCTCGCACCCGCGCTGGTGCTCCTCCTTTCCGTCACCGTCGGCCGCGGCCGGATCACCGTCCGCCGAGGCCTGCACCGCACCTCCGTCCCGCTGGCGGAGCTGCGCTCGGTGACGGCCGAGGCGGACGCCGGCCGGGGGCCGCACACCCTCCTACTCGAGAGCCGCACCGGGGCACACTGCCGGATCCCGCTACTGGCCGTGCGGCGGCGGGACCGGCAGCGACTCGTGGCCGCCCTCGAACGGACGGCTCCACCCGGCGCCGTCCGAGAGGACCAGGCCCTACGCGACCTGCTGGGCCTCCCGGGCTGACAGCGAGGATACGCAGTGGCTCCTCCAGCGGGTCCGACTCTCGGGCTGACCAACGCCGACGCCCCGGCTGCCGCGTGATCCGGCCGTCGAGGCGGGCGGTGGCAGGACGAGTAGCCGCAGCAGCCGTAGGAGTTCGGGGCAGGTGAGTGGGTCCTCCAGCTCCATCAGCAGCGCCGGCACACCGTGATCCGGGTGGTACTGGAGGTCGACGGCCGTCACCGTTCGGCAGCCCCGTAGCCGTGTGGGCGAGCCGCCCGGTTCTGGCCGTGCAGCCGGCCCCGCATCAAACGAGCCCAGCCGGTCGCCGGCAACGGACAGCTCCGCGGACATAGCCCGCGAACTCCGCCTCTCCGCAATGGCATAGCGTCCGTCAGCGCCCTCCGCGCGTCTGCCTGACGGGCTGGATGTACCGTGCCCATCGCGCACGGTGCCAGCGAACGTACTCCAGGCCGACGTCATGGCCGGGCTCCGTTTCCAGACGCTGCCGCACTGTGCCGGTCACCGTTTCCACGACGCGCAGGTCGTCGGTCAGGTAGAGGCCGCCCTGGTCGAACTGCGTGTGGCAGTTCGGGCACAGGCACAGGACGTTGCCGGTATAGTCGGGTCCGCCTTGGCTCAGCGGGCGGATATGAGCACCTTCGCTGATCGTCTGGCGTGGTCCCGGGATTCCCAGGACGCTGCCGCACATCTGGCACTGGTTGCCGTACCAGTCCTTGACGTCCTGAACGACCGCCCCGTCACGCCTGACCCGGCCCTTCCTGTCCCTTACCCCGCTGGCGGGCACCGCGGCGGGCGCGCTGACGGCATGGGGACCACCCGGCGGGAACAGTTCTCCCAGCGGCAGGGCCTGCGGCGAGCCGGTCGCGGTCCGGACCTGCCCGCCGATCTCGTCGAGAATGCCGCCGACGAGGTCCAGGGCATCAGGGCAGAGCAATCGGGCCCGATCCCGGCCGGAACGAGCAACCAGGGACCATGCCGCTTCGATGTGGCCGCCGGTGATCACGTCCGTGTCCTCGGCGAGGGCGAGTGCTGCCGCGATCCGGTGGGTGTGGGCGTCCAGTCGGACGAACTGGTCCTCCGGCAGGGACTCCTGGTCGTCGAAGCGAGCAGCGCTGAGCTGGACCGGCCAGAACTTCGCGGCGGCCTCACCCGTCATCGTGAACTGCACCTGTTGGTGCGACAGGCTGTCGTAGATCCGGGCGAGGCCCTCGACGGCCTGGGAAGCCACCGGCACTATCCGGCGGCCGGGGAGCGTGGCGCCGGGGATTTCCTCTTTCCGGCGGAAGACCAGGAATCTGCTGGAGGAGGCCGCTTCCGTCTGTGCTCTGTACCTCCAGTCGCCCGCTGGCATCTCCCACAGCACCCCGATCTTGGGGGCCTCCCCCGCCTGGCCGCTCGCGCGCGAACGACGCTGATGTTCGAGGTTGCGGTACTCGTCGCCGTCCCAGGCCGTACGCAACGCGTACGCGAGGGAGTCATCGGAAAACGTCCTCGATGGGCGGTGCTTGACAGGGCTGCCGGTGAGCAGCAGAGAGAAGCCGGTGCCGGGCCGGGTACTCCGGGCGGACCGGCGCCAAGCGGCCCGCAGCCTGTCCGTTGTGGTGATGTCGTGGTGGCTGGTGAGCCGGCGAAAACGGCTGGAGTCCATACCGGCCGCGGCCAGGGCCGTGACCAGTGGAGGCCGGGCGTCGTCGGTCAGGAAGGCTCCCCACACCAGACAAGGCCATTCCATGTGGCCGACCGGCAGGACCGCCGAGGGGGCCACGGCGGCCGCCCACCAGCACAGGGCCGCCGCATAGACGTCCTCGGTGTGGATACCGTCCTGCAGCCCTGCCTGCCGCGCGATATCTCCCAACGGACCGCACATCACCACATCCGACACTGCGCCCTCCCCCTGTCTGCCATGCCACCCGGCCCTGGTGAACATCTATCACCCGTCACCGACAGAAGCCGTCCGGTGGCTGCCTCTCGTCCGGAGGCCCCCGTGGTCCCGGACGGCGACCGCAGCCGGGGACGCATCGGGCCCGGGACAAGGCCGGCGTCGAGCGATCCCCGGAGATCCCAGACGGGCAACGAGGAGCACCACCAGGCCGACGGCCGACACCGGAGTGCCAAGGAAGGCTCTTGTGTCAGGCCCGGCAGCAGGACTCGCCCAGGTGGCTGTCGATCGCGGCCAGCAGGTCCTGAGCCGCTACTCGCACCGCAGGGTCGCTGTCGTGGGTGAGCCTTCGTCGGGGCGGGTCGATGTGGGCCGACGGTTCAGCTCGACGCGAGTGTGCGCTGGTGGTCCCCGGTCAGCGGCGGCCGGTGGCCAGGATGACGAGGAACTGGCCGCCGCCCGCCTCGATGTCGGCGGTCACCGGCAGCCCCGGTGCCAGTCGGGAGAACCGGTCCACCAGCCAATCCGCCGCTTCCTGGGCGTCCTGCCTGGTCGGACAACGGCCCACCATCTCGCGGCCGCCCTTGCGCTCCAGCCTCGCGGCAACGGTGATCAGCGGCGCGGGTTCGGCCACGTACAGGCGGTCCGGCCAGGCGATGACCACCTTGACCGCGCCCTTGCGGCTGTTGCACCCGCGGTGCGCGAGCCGCTCGGCGACCTTGGCCTTCCGGTCGGCGGTCCGGCTGTCAACGCTGGGCCCCCTGGGATCGTTCACCGACTTGTCGGGGTCGACCGGTTCGTCGCACACTCAGCATCGCCAGCCGTCGCGCTTGGCCACATCATCAAGGAGACTCACCCGGACAAACTAGCCTGCCCGGCCGCCACCCCGCGCACCAGGGCCTCGGCAACCAGGTGACCGTGCCCCGGAGGCCCACCTGTCCCATGCGTTCCAGGAGCTCCGTTCGCTGAACGCTTCCGCGAACTTGTCGTTTCCGGGTCTATCGGGCAGTAGTGACGTCGCTTGTCTTCGGGTCTGGGCGGCACCAACGTGGTCGTCAGATTGATCGCGACCGGGCAGTGGGAGATGGGAGAAGGGCGATGGTCCTCGGCCGGCCCCGCTCGGACCGGGTGATGCACCGCCTGGCCATCGCCGTACGGACCCGTCCCCGCCCGGCGTTCGGGCATCGCTTCAGGGCTGTCAGCAGTGGGGTGCGGGGGCGGCTGCAGCGCCTGGCGGGTACCTGACATTCCTTGGCTGTTCATCCGTCATCTCCACTGCCTCGAAGCTCCCGGGGGAAAGCCACAGGTAGTCCGGTGCGGTGACATCCCGCACGCGCACCGGCGCGACGGAGAGGGTAGGGCTGATGTCCGGAATAACCCGACGGAGGCTGCTGGGATCGGCGGCCGGCGCGATGGGAGCGGCAGCGGCGATGAGCCTGCTGCCACCGAGTGTCCAGCGGGCGGTAGCGGCGGGGGTGCCGAAGGCCGGTTCGCTGCGGGACGTCGAGCACGTGGTCCTGCTGATGCAGGAGAACCGGTCCTTCGACCACTACTTCGGCACGCTGGCCGGTGTTCGCGGCTTCGCGGACCCGAACGCGCTGCGGCTGGACAACGGGCGCTCGGTGTTCTACCAGCCCGACAGCGTCAACCCGGACGGCTACCTGCTGCCGTTCCACCTGGACACCCGCACCACGAGCGCCCAGGCGATCCCGTCCACCAGCCACTCCTGGTCGGTGCAACACCGGGCCTGGAACGGCGGGAAGATGGACCGGTGGCTGCCCGCGCACCGGTCCGCCGACGGCGTCAACGGCCCGTACGTGATGGGGTACTACACCCGGGAGGACATCCCCTTCCAGTTCGCCCTGGCCGAGTCGTTCACCATCTGCGACAACTACTTCTGCTCGGTCCAGGGACCGACCTGGCCCAACCGGCTGTACTGGATGACGGGTTCGATCGGAGCCGACGGCGGCCAGGGCGGCCCGATCATCAAGAACTCGGCGCCCGAGCCGCTGACCTGGAAGACCTACCCCGAGCAGCTGGAGGCGGCCGGCGTCAGCTGGCAGGTCTACCAGGAAGCCGACAACTACGGCACCAACATGCTCTCGCTCTTCAAGAGCTTCCAGCAGGCCGCGCCCGGCAGCGCACTGCACCGCAAGGGCATGACCGCCCGGCCGGCCGGCACCTTCGAGGACGACGCGCGCAACAACCGGCTGCCCGCCGTCTCCTGGATCCTGCCGACCAGCTACCAGTCCGAGCACCCGGACTACCTGCCCGCCGCCGGTGCCGACTACGTCGCCTCCAAGATCGAGGCGGTCGCCTCGAACCCCGAGGTCTGGGCGAAGACGGTGTTCATCCTCAACTACGACGAGAACGACGGGCTGTTCGACCACGTGCCGCCGCCGGTGCCCCCGGCCGCGACGCCGGGCGAGTTCGTCGGCGGCCTGCCGATCGGCGGCGGCTTCCGAGTGCCGTGCATCATCATCTCGCCCTGGACGGTGGGCGGCTGGGTCGCCGGCGAGGCCTTCGACCACACCTCGGTGCTGCAGTTCCTGGAGCGGTTCACCGGAGTCCGGTCGACCACCGTCACCGACTGGCGTCGCAACGCCTTCGGGGACCTGACCTCTGCCTTCCAGTTCAACGGCGGCGCGTGCAGGGCCCCGGCGCTGCCCCCGACCGCCGAGCAGCTCGAACTGGCCAAGTACGAGGTGGCGAACTATCCGGCGCCCGCCCTTCCGGGCGCGGGCCAACGGTTCCCCACCCAGGAGCCCGGCGACCGGCCGCACCTGCCCCGATAACACTCAGTAGCACTCGGCGGCCTTCGCCCAGGGCCCGGACCGAAGGCCGCTGCGCACCGCCGGCCCGGCCGTGTCTCGGGCCGGAGCGGCGACCCAGCCACCGCGACGCTATTGCCGATCGTCAACGTGGCCGCCCGTCCCCGAGAGTGCCGTCCGGGAGGCCCATGTTGAACCCGCGACAGCCACGGCCGCTGGGGGTTCGAACTGCATCGAAGCACTTCGACCGGGCACCGTGCGGTTCTGCGAATCCATACCCTTGTCTTGGGAAAAGAAGTGCAGGATGCACATACTGGACGACCTCACCGGTCTTTCCTCTCGTGCGAAGACCCTGCTTGAACGAACCGGCCGGCGCGATGATCCACAGGATCCCCGGCCCTCCACCGATTTCCGGGAGCAGCGACGCGCCACGTCGTTGGCGCGCATTCATCTGGAGCCGAGGTGAATCCGGCCGACGCCAGGTTGAAGAGGCCGCTGCACGAGCAACAGCCACAGCAGCCGGACAACAGATCGCGACAGCCACCGGATGACGACCACTCCTCGACAGAGCTGATTCCACAGAATGTCCGTTAACGGGTCCTTCGACCGCGCCGGAGCGGTAAGTTGACGGCTGCCGACTAGGGAAAGAGCACCGACGTGACCATCGACCAGGCTGCCCTCGGCAGCGCCGTGAAGGCGGTCGCCGCCGCCGCACACACCGATGACCCTGCTGCGCTGTACCGCGCCGTGATGCCGCCGACGGGCACGGACACGCCCCCGGCCGAGGCCGCCAACTGGTTCGGGACGCTCCTCATCCACCTGGCGCTCACCGCGGCGAGCACTTCGCGGCTGGAACAGGGCTGCCCCCGGGAGACCGTCTCGGAATGGATCGAAGAGGCACTGGGCCCGCTGCCCACCCCCGCGCTGCTGCGCGCTGCGGACCCCGGCCACATCGACCACGTCGAGGCGGTCCGCGCCGCAGAGGACTACTCCCAGTGCCGCGAGTATGCCGTCGACCTGATCCGGATCGGCCTGACCGATCCGAATGAAGCACCGGACGCGCGAGGCGTCGATGCCCACTGCACGGTGACGAACGACAAGGACGCGCGGATCACCGTGATGGCGATGCTCGGCCGCCTCGCCGCCGATCCTGGCGAGCGAGGTTGACGGCGCCTCCCCCTTCCGGGTGAGCGGAGTCAGCGGGCGGGAGGATCGGCTTCCACCCGCTGCCAGCGCCGTCAGCACGGCGGCAGGCCGGCGCGTTTCAGGGCTGTGCAAACCGCGAACTCCTAAACGAATCTGGGCACTTGGGGTACCCCACCGAAACATCGCTTCATAGCCGCAAGGTCAGCAAGTTGTACCGGTTGGCCATGACGCGAACAGAGGAACCCACCGTCGATCGAGATCATTTGGCGCGGGACAAGCGCAAAAGCCAGTTCGAATCGAGCGCAGACGAGTACTTCTGTGAGGATTGCTGCCTGCCGCTCGGCATAGCGGACGGAGATGTTCACTCAGACGGATCCACCTGGGAACTCGCGGAACCCGCTCCTTCACGCCCGCGGCTGAGCAACGCCTTCCGCAAGCCAGCCGACATCACGTGCCCAACCGGGCACGGCGCGTTCCAGGCCGCAGTCGCACTCGCCCTCGACGCGGACGGCCAAGTCCGCCGTGTGTCGGTCGGCCTGCGATGTCCGGTCGACGGCACGCTGCGCCTGCACCTCGACAACGCGCAGGTAGTGCCGAGCAAAACCTGACACCGACCTCGCCTGAGGAGCCTGGGCGCGGACGACCGACCGTGGTGATCACCACCGCTCAGCTGACGGGAGAATGAGCCGGGTGACCAACACCCAGCCCCTGCCCCGCGGGATCGGCGCCCTGATCCACGACGCCCGCGCCAAGGCCACGCCCGGCGAGCGGGCCACCCCCCAGCTCCTGCACCTGCGCGAGGCGACCGTCCCCGTGCCGGTGCTCGCCGCAGCCGTCGAGCTGATCGCCCCGCAGCTGGACGACCCCGACCCGGCCACCCGTGAAGCCGCCGGCGCCGTCCACGTCCGCCTGCTCACCGCCATCGAGGACGCCGCACCCGGCCGGTAGCCCGCCGACCGGGCCGGATGTCCCAACACTGTCCCAGCCCGGGCGTGAAAGCGCTCCTACCAGGGAAACGGCCTGGGACCATACTGGCGAATCAGGCAAAGCGGACTGTCAGGTTCCGGACAGTGCAAGAACTGTCCGGAAGACGATCGCCAGTCCGTCAGGCGAGCCCGTGACCTGCGCCGTCACAGAAACACCACACCGCTTCCGGTCGAAATTGGTCTCGACCATTGCCTCGCCTTCACATTCGGAGGAGGCTCCTCGGCGAAGCGCAGGGGCACGGGCCCCGGCGCTCACCATTGGGAGGAAGACCACTCATGTCTCTTCGCAAGGCATTCTCCGCTGTGGCCGTGGCCGGGGTCGTGGCCGGCGGCGCCCTGATCGCCGCCCCGACCGCCCAGGCGTCCACCTACACCTACATCGGCATATACCCGACCGCCGCCGCCTGCCACGCGGCCGGCCAGGCGTATGTGAACAGCCACCAGGCCATCGTCTACTTCTGCGACACCACCACCGAGACCGGCCCGGCACGGCTCTCCGTAGTCCTCTACTGAGCCGCCGGAACGCACTTGATGGTGGGCCGCCGGTCGTGCGGCCCACCATCATCACTGAACGCCTCGCCGACGCCCAGCAGGAAACCGGCACCGTACTGGAGGCCGCGGCGGTCGGCGGGATCGCCACCCGGGCCGTCGCCGACGGCCGACAGCACCAACCCACCGCTGGTGAGCTTGCGGGCGCTCACCGACCGCCGTCCTGGGGGTGGGGGCCGAGAGCGGCTGCGGCCAGGGCCTGCACGGCCGGCGCCCAACGGGCGATCAGGTCCATCACATCGGGCAGCTCTGCGGCGTAGGCGGTGAGGATGGTGCCGTCCTGGTTGCCGCTCAGGTCGATCGCGAAGCGGGGCACCGTGCGGTAGCGGTGATACACCGTCATCTCCAGCGGAAGCTCCTCTCCTGCTGAGTGCGCAGTGGGGCAGGCGTGGCGCTCTGGCCGGCCCGGATTGGTCCACTCGGGCAGTCGTAGAAGACCCCCCCCGGAAGCGTGACAGTTCCGCGAACGGCTCGCACTGCCCGCCCTGTTCCACCAGACTCACCCAGCCCACCATCACGGTCTTCGCGTCAAATCCTGTTCCTCTTGGTCGAGTTCAGGAGCACGCGAAGGCCGCACCGCCGTCCCGGGAACACCCGGACGAGTGATCACCCGGCCCACCTGTTCGAAGCCGGACGATAAATCACAAGCTAAGCGTCGGCTTGAGCTGGAGGCGGAGTCGCACTCCTCGTGTTTCTGGTGGCAGGACCAGCAACGACCGCCGCCCACCAGGGTGACAGCCCCTCACGGCCCGGTCAGCCGCCGGTACCACCATGGCCGCCCCGACGCGTCGGGCCGGACGGAGGACGGCCGCCGGGCGGCATACGGGTCCGGCAGCGTGCGCCGTTCGAACTCTGTGTCGAGCCCGGCGACGATCCGCCCCAACTCGCAGCGGGCGCGCGGTAGCAGGGCGGGGAGCATCGCCTCGATCTCGTCGCGCGCGCCGAGGACGTCGTGGCAGGGGCAGTCCGGCAGGGGCACGTACAGCCACCGGCCGGGCTGGCGCAGGAATTCCTCGTACTGGCCAAGCGCCCTGCTCAGGTACCCGGGCTCGAAGCGCCGGGCTTCGAGGCGTCGTACGGCGGCCTGGGCGTTGCGCCGCAGGCCTCGGATCTGGCTGAACGGTCGGGGCTGCGAGCCCCGCGCGTACCGCGTCTGGGCGCGCAGGGCGCCGGGCGGCCTACGCGGCATCGCCCTTTCTGAGGGAGGTCATGGGCTCACCCTGCCATGCCGCGTGCCGACGCGCGCCCCGGGTTTCCCGGCGGGGCAACCCGGGCGGGGGGGGGGCGGGGGCCGGGTTTCGGGGGGGGGGTGGGGCGTGTGTGTGCCGGCGGGCCCGCCCGGGGGGGCCCGTGGGGTGT
>NZ_JBHWIJ010000044.1:29290-41397 GCF_042732255.1 Kitasatospora sp. NPDC059803
CGCGCCCCCGGGTTCCCCGGCCGGCAACCCGGGGAGCGTGGACTGCGGGCTACGGGTTACGGGTTGGGGATGCTGCAGTTGCTGTCCTGCGGGCCCGCCAGGGAGGCGCCGTTGGAGTAGTCGTGCTGGGTGCTGTAGGCGGGGCAGATCTGGTCGAGCGACGCGATGGCCGTCCAGATGTCCGGGGAAGTGGCGTGGATGTTGACGTAGCCGTAGACGTCCTTGCTGCTCTGGTCCCCGATGGTCGCCTGGCCGGCGTAGCCGTTGCTCGCCATCAGGTACACCTTGACCTGGGAGCCGTTTCCCTGGAAACCGCCGGACCACTGGAAGTGGGCGATCGCCGTCCGGCTACAGCTGTCGTACTGCTGCTCGACCTGGCCGACGTAGACGCCGTTGTTGTAGATGTTGCCCGGGAGGCCCTGGTCGCTCACCCTGCAGGCGAGACGCGGGGCCGGGGCGGCCGAGGCGGCGGTGCTCATCGTGAGCGCGGCGGTCGCCGCGAGGGTGACCGTGGCGACGGCGTGGCGAATACGCATTGGGTGTTCCCCCTGGGTCGGTCCCACGGCCGGAGCGGCCGGGGTTCGAGGGGAGCGTAGGCAGGCGCCGAGGAGGCGACGTAGGCGCGTTCAGGCCAAAACCCTTAGCTGGGGCGCCAGTTGAGGGGGATTTACCACCCCGCCGGCGGACGGATGACGGGAGTTGGGATCCCCGCCACCCGCCCGTCGCGTAGCCCTACGCCCCGGCGGGACGGGTGGAGCCGTAGGAGCGTTCGACCTTGGCGACGAGGAGGGAGCAGGCGGGCCCGGACGGCCGGGGCCGGGCGTGGGAGCGGCGCTGGCGATCTTTCCCCCGGCTGCTCTGGTGGTCCTGGTCGGCACGTCGGCCGCCGGGGTCCGCTCGGCGGTGGCGGACCTGCGGCTGGCCGGCGAGGAGAACCCGGCCGTCGTCGAGATGCTGTCCGACGTCCCGGCCAGGGTCGCCAAGCTGGAGGACCTGGAGGACGAAGGCCCGGGCGCCGACGTGTGGTGGTCGATCGCCGACCTCGAAGCCGGACCAGGCCCGTGGTGGACCTGACCGACACCGGGGACCGGCTCCTGCAGATCACCGACACCCACCCCACCCTCGCCTACCGCCGCCCCTGACCCGCCATGCCGCCCGGCGCGGCGGGTTCACGGCAGCGGGGTGGCCAGCAGCGGCTGATCACCCTGCCGGCCGGGGCCCAGGCACCGGGCGGTGCCGGCGCGGATCGCCACGCGCAGGGTGCCGGCCGGGTCGGGGGCGGTCGAGTGCAGCACCACCTGGGACTTCGTGGCCCGGATCTCGACCAGCTGGCGGAGGGGTCCACCTCGGGTGACGGCCCCCGGCCCGGCCGTCGAGGGCGCCGGCCTCATCGTGGCACGCGGCTTCGTCGAGGCGGTGAACGGCGAACTGGCCGTCGAACCCGCCCCCGACGGCGGCACCGCCTACGCCCTCGGCCTCGCCGAGCCGGTCAGACCTGGTTGAGGCCGCCGTCGACGAAGAGTTCGGCTCCGGTGGTGAAGGAGCTCTGGTCCGAGGCGAGGAAGAGAGCCGCGGCGGCGACCTCGTCGGGGCGTCCGATCCGGCCCAGCGGAATCCTGGCGACGAGCTCGTCCAGCGCGGGCGCCTGCTCCGCGATCAGACTGCGGATGGCGGGAGTCTCGATCGGGCCGGGGCTGATGGCGTTGACCCGGATGCCGCGGCCCGCGAGCTCGGCGGCCCACGTGCGGACGAGGTTGCGGTCGGCGGCCTTGGTGGCGCTGTAGACGCTCATCGCCTGGACGCCCGTCGACGCGTTGGTGGAGGCGAGCACGATCACCGAGGCGCCGTCCGGCAACAGGGGCAGCGCCTTCTGGACGGTGAAGACCACCCCCCTGACGTTGATGTCGAAGGTCCTGTCGTAGTGCTCCTCGGTGATCTTCCCGAGCGGGGCGAGCTCGCCGACGCCGGCATTGGCCACCACGACGTCCAGCCGTCCGCTGCGTGCCTCGATCGCCGCGAAGAGCCGGTCGAGGTCGTCGAGATTCGACACATCGCTCTGGACGCCGATGGCCCGTTCGCCGATGGCTTCCACGGCCTCGTCCAGCTCGGCCTTGCGCCGGCCGGTGAGGTAGACGGTGGCACCTTCGGCGGCGAACCGACGGACGACGGCGAGACCGATCCCGGCCGAGCCCCCGGTCACCAGGGCGACCTTCCCATCCAGCTGTCCCATGGTTTCCACTCCCTTGACCATCACTGCTTCGACCATCGCTGCTTCGACCATCGCTGGAGTTACTGCTTCCGGTGGGAGCGCCGAAGCCCCCGCCGGGAATTCCCACGGGCGTTCCGTGTCCACCGGCGCCGCCCGGCCCCGGAAGCCGGCCGGGGCGGCTTTCCCAGCTCGTTCTCCTCGGCCGCGTGGCCGGTGAGGAAGAGGAAGACGTCGTCGAGGGTGGGCCTGCGCAGGCCGATGTCGTCGATGAGGACGCCCAGCCCGTCCAGCTCGCGGATGACGTCGGCGAGCACCCGGGCGCCCCCGCCCACCGGCACGAGGATTCGCCGGGTGTGCTGCTCCACGCTGAGCGGGCCCCCACCGTACGGGGCGAGCGCCGCGACGGCCGCACCGATCTGCTCGCGGTCGTGGACCACCACCTCCACCCGCTCGCCGCCGGTCCTGGTCTTGAGGTCGTCGGCGGATCCGCGTGCGATCACCCGGCCGTGGTCGACCACGACGATGTCGTGCGCCAGCCGGTCGGCCTCCTCCAGGTACTGGGTGGTGAGCAGCAGGGTGGTGCCCTCCGCGGCCAGCATCTCGACGACCTCCCACAGCGCGAGCCGGTTGCGCGGGTCCAGGCCGGTGGTGGGCTCATCGAGGAACATCACCGGGGGCCGCACCACCAACGCGGCCGCCAGGTCGAGCCGGCGGCGCATGCCACCGGAGTAGGTCCTGGCCGGCCGGTCGGCCGCCTCGGCGAGGTCGAACCACTCCAGCAGCTCCCGGGCGCGCGCCTTGGCGTCCCTGCTCCGCATCTGGTAGAGCTCGCCGACCATCTGGAGGTTCTCCCGGCCGGTGAGGTATTCGTCGACCGCCGCGTACTGGCCGCAGAGGCCCAGCAGGCTGCGGACCCGGCCGGGGTGCTTGAGCACGTCCACCCCCGCCACGTGGGCGCTGCCCGCGTCGGGCCGCACCAGGGTGGTGAGCACCCGTACCGTGGTGCTCTTGCCGGCGCCGTTGGGGCCGAGCAGGCCCAGCACCGTCCCCTCCGGCACGTCCAGGTCGACCCCGTCCAGGGCCCGTACGTCGCCGAAGTCCTTCACCAGGCCCTCGGCCCGGATGGCCGCCCTCATGTGCCCCTCCTTCTCCTGGAACCAGCCGGGAACCACCTGACGGCCGACACTGGCAGGATCCCCCCGGAGCGCCCGTCGTGCGCTTCGGCGGGGGATCGGAGGCACTGCGTGCGCGGCCGCCAGGATGCGGGCCACCCGGGTGTGGTGGAAATGTGGAGGAGAGAGCCCGGCCCTGCCCTGGCCGCCCCACCGGGTTCCCGAAGGCCGTGTGCACCGGACGAGAAGGACCGAGGACCCGCACAGACCTGCGGCGGTCACACGCCGGCCGCCCGGAGGCCCCCGCCGGCTCACCCTCCCTTGCGCGAATCGATACCGGATGCGTCTCCTGCCGATACCGGATGCGTCTCCTGCCGAATCGAGGCGGTACCAGTGGATCTCAGGATGTCGGTCGAAGCCCGGGAGGCGTTCCTCGCCAGCCCGCACGTGGGAATCCTGGGGGTGGACGACGCGCGCGACGGCGGCGGACCGCTGCTCGTCCCGCTCTGGTACTCCTACCGGCCCGGCGGGCTGGTGACGATCCAGACCGGGCGGACGACGCTGAAGGCCCGGCTCATCCGCAGCGCGGGCCGGTTCAGCCTCTGCGCGCAGGTCGAGTCGGCGCCCTACCGCTACGTCAGCGTGGAGGGGCCGGTGGTGGCCGTCGAGGACCCGCTGCCGCCGGCCGCACGCGAGGAGCTGGCCCGCCGGTATCTGGACGCGGACACGGCGGCGGCGTACCTGGACGCCAACCGGCGGCAGCTGGCCGACGACGTCCTCATCCGCATGAGGCCCGAGAGATGGCGGACCGCCGACTTCGCCGCCTTCGCCAAGGAGTTCGAACCCTAGCTTCCCGCGCGCGGTCCGTGTGCGGCAGAGAGCGTGACGTCCCGATGAACACCCGAACAACGACGCATCAGGAGGCGGCCGAGCACGCTGCGGCGGTGCCGTATCCACGCGATCGTTGCCTCCACGAGCTGTTCGACGCCCGGGCGGTGCACCGCCCGCGGGCCATCGCCTCCGTACAGCACGGCCTCGGCATCAGCTACGGCGAACTCAAGCTCCGCTCCGACGCGGTGGCGGCCCGGCTGCACGACTCCGGCGTGCGGTACGGCGACACGGTCGGGGTGTGCGGGGCCCGTTCTCCGGAGGCGCTGGTCGCGTTCCTGGGCATCCTCAAGACCGGTGCGGCCTACGTCCCGCTCGACGACGCCTCACCACCCGCGCGTCTGCAGGCGATGGCCGAGGACGCGGGGGTGCACACCGTCGTCACGCTGCCCGGCAGCTCCCGCCGCATCCGGCGCGTGCGTTCCCGCATCGACCTGGGTGGCCTGGCTCCGACCGTCCCGGCCACCCCGACCGCCCCGGCCGCGGTGCCGCAGGCCCGGGTGCTCCCCGCGGACTGCGCCTACGTGATGTTCACCTCCGGCTCGACCGGCCGCCCCAAACCCGTGGCGATCCCGCACCGCGGCATCGTCCGGCTGGCCGCCTCCGACCTGGTCCGGCAGCGGCCGCGGCCCGGTGAGCGGGTGCTGCACGCCTACGGCCTCTCCTCGGACGCCTCCACGATCGAGATCTGGCCCGCGCTGCTCGCCGGCGCCTGCATCGTGATCGCCGACCAGGAGGAACTGCTGTCGCCGACCGCCCTGGAATCGCTGCTGCTCTCCGAGCGGGTCAGCATCGCCTACCTGACCACCGGGGTGTTCCACCACATCGCGCGCACCAGGCCCTCGGCGCTGCGGTCCCTGCGGTTCGCCTCGGCCGGAGGCGAGGCGATGGACGCGGAGCTGGCCCGCGCGATACTGGCGGCCTGCCCGGACACCACCGTGGTCAACTTCTACGGCCCGACCGAGAACAGCGTGGTGTCCACCGCACACGCGCTGCACGACCTGCCTCCCGAGGCGACGGCCGTGCCGATCGGCCTCCCCCTGGAGAACTCCACCTGTCACGTGCTGCGCCCGGACGGCACGCTCGCCGACACCGGTGAGGAGGGCGAGCTCCTCGTCGGCGGGGACGGGCTCGCCCTGGGGTACCTCGGCGACCCCGGGCTGACCGCCGAGCGCTTCGTCGACGACCTCGTCGAGCCCGGTACGCGCCTCTACCGCACCGGTGACCGCGTGGTCCGGCACCCGGACGGCGTACTGGAGTACCGGGCCCGGGTGGACCGGCAGATCAAACTGCGCGGGCACCGCATCGAGCCGGACGAGGTGGAGGCGCGGCTGCGCGCGGACGACGCGGTGGGCGAGGCCGTCGTCGAACGGGAGGGCGACGCCCTGATCGGGTACGTGACCCCGGCCCGCCCCGGCCAGGCACTGACCCTGGACCGCATCCGCAGCGCTCTCGCCACCTGGCTGCCCGCGGCCGCGGTGCCCGCGCGGCTGGTGGAACTCGCGCGGTTCCCGGTGACGGCCGGGGGCAAGGTCGACCGCGCCCGGCTGCGCAGGCTGACGGCGACCGAGGAGGCTGCCGTCCCGGCGGCGGTGAACGGCACCGCGTTCGGCCCGCAGGACACGGTGGCCCGGATCTGGCAGGTGGTGCTGGGTGTGCACCCGGCGCCGGGCGACAGCTTCTTCGACATCGGCGGCGACTCCCTGCTGGCAGCCGAGGCCGTCACCCGTGCGCTGGCCGCCTTCGGCCTCGACGCCCGGCACGGCCGCACCCTCGTCCACAGCCTGCTGCGCTCCCCGACACTGGAGGACTTCACCGCCGCCGTCGTCGCCGTCCAGGGCCCGCCCGGCAGGGTGAACGCCGACGCGGGCCCGGTGGACTTCCGCGCCGAGGTACGGCTGGGCTTCACCCTCCCGCAACCGCGCGGGCCGGAGCCGGACTGGCACCACCCCGCGGAGGTGCTGCTCACCGGCGCCTCCGGCTTCGTCGGCGCCTTCCTCCTGGACGCGCTGCTGCGCCGCACCGACGCCCGGGTGTGCTGCCCGGTGCGGAGCCGGGCCCCCGCCCACGCCCGGCAGAAGGTGATGCGCAACCTCGCCCGCTTCGGCCTCGCCACCCCCGAAGCCGCCGACCGCATCGTGTGCCTCCCCGCCGACCTCGCCGAACCCGGCCTCGGACTGGAACCGGGCCGCGCCGACGAACTCGCCGACACCGTCGACCTGGTGATCCACTCGGCCGCGCAGGTCAACTTCATCTATCCGTACGACGCGCTGCGCCGCACCAACGTGGAAGGCACCAGGGAGCTCATCCGACTGGCGGCCGGGCGCCGGGTGCCGGTGCACTTCCTCTCCACCATCGCGGTGCTCGCCGGCTTCGGAACCGCCGGCGTACGGCACGTCGACGAGGACCTGCCGCTCGACCACGCCGACGGGCTCACCATGGGCTACGCCGAGAGCAAGTGGGTCGCCGAGGAGGTGCTGCGCGACGCCGCGGACCAGGACCAGGGCCTGCCGGTGGCGGTCTACCGTCCGTACGAGATCACCGGCGACCGGCACACCGGCGCGTGCAACACCGACACCGCGATCTGCTCGCTGTTCAAGACCATCAGCGAGACCGGGCTCGCCCCCGACATCCGGCTGCCGCTGGACTTCGTCCCGGTGGACTTCCTCTCCGACGCCCTGGTGCACATCGCCACCACCCACCGCGCCACCCGCCGGACCTACCACATGACCAACCCCCGCGCCGCGAGCCTGTGCGACATGCTCGACCGGATGGACAGGGCCGGCCACCGGATCTCCCGGCTCCCCTACGAGGAGTGGGTGGGCGAGCTCGTCCGCCACGTCGCGCAGCACCCCACGAGCCCCACGGCCCCGTTCGTCTCGCTGTGCGTGGACCGCTGCAAACAGGCCGACATGTCCGTCAAGGAGATGTACTTCGAGGGCACCTTCCCGACCGTCGGGCGGGCCAACGTCGAGCACGACCTGGCCACCTCGGGCCTGCACTGCCCTCCCGTCGACGCGGAGCTGCTGGACCGCTACCTGGAGTACTTCTACACCACCGGTTACCTCGAACGCCCCTGCCCCCGCCACCCGGAAGGGGCGCGGGCATGAGCGCACGGCCGCCCGGTGCGCGGGGGGCCGGCGCCGAGCCGGACGTCCTGGACTTCCCGCTCCCGCCGCCGGGCACCATGGGGCCGCCCGAGGAGTCCGCGCGGCTGCGCGAGAACTGCCCCCTGGCCAGGGTCAGGCTGCCGATGGACGCGACCGCCTGGTACGCCACCCGGCACGAGGACGTCCGGATGCTCTTCGCGGACCCCCGGCTGATCAGGCCGACCATCAACGACTGGCCGCCGCGTCCCGGTCAACCCGCGGACGACGGGCCGCGCCTGGTCACGATCGCCGAACTCGACGGCCCCCGGCACGCGGCCCTGCGCCGGGCGCTGGCCGAGCCGTTCAGCTCCCGGGCCGTGCGCGACCACCTGCCACGCATCCGCGGGCTGGCCGGGCGACTGCTGCGCGCGTTCGAGGACAACGGCCCGCCCGGCGACCTGGTCGCCGGCTTCACCGACCCCTTCCCCCTGCTCGTGCTCTGCGACCTGGTGGGCATCCCCTTCGAGGACCGGGACCGGTTCCTCCCGGTGCTGGACGCGGCCCTCGGCGGCATGGTGACCTCGCAGGAGGGGCGCCGGGTCACCGGTCTGCTGCGCGAGTACGTCGCCGCACTGATCGCCCGGAAGCGGGACCGGCCCGGCGACGACGTCCTGACCCGGCTGGTCCGCCGGTGCGACGACGGCGAGCTGACCCACGACGACGTGATGGCCTTCGGGCTGTCCATGCTCACCGTCGGCTTCGGCATCAGCAGCTTCTTCCTGGCCGACACCGCGCACACCCTGCTCGACCGGCCGGGCCTGTGGGCCCGCCTGCGCGACGACCGGGAGCTGATGCCCGGCGCGGTGGAGGAGTTCCTGCGCTACATGCCGGTGATGAACGGCACCGTGATCCTCCTGGCGACCGAGGACATCGAACTGCACGGGCGGACGATCCGCGAGGGCGACGCCGTCATTCCCGTACCGGCCTGCGCCAACCGCGACGAGCGGGTGTTCGCCGACGCCGACCGGCTCGACCTGGAGCGGGCCGGCGCGACCACGGGCCGCGGGGGCCACCTCGCCTTCGGACGAGGAGCCCACAACTGCCTCGGCGCCCACCTGGCCCGCGCCGAACTGTCCGCGGGAGTCGAGGCGTTGTTCGACCACTTCCCGCGGCTGCGCCTCGCCGAAGGACAGGAACCCGCCTGGGACGACGAATCCGTGACCAAGTCACCGCTGACCCTCCCCGTCAGCTGGTGAGACCCGACCGGCCACCTCGCACACGATCACCTCACACCCGGCCACCTCGTACGCGGCCACCTCACACCCGGCCACCTCGTACGCGACCAGGGAGCACCGCCAGTGAGCAGCTCACCGCCGCAACCCGCCGCCGACCCGCCCGCCATCGACCTGCCCCTGCCGCCGCCGGGCACCATGGGCCCGCCCACGCAGTACGGGTGGCTGCGCCGGGAGTGCCCGCTCGCGGAGGTCCGGCTGCCGATCGGCGCCACCGCCTGGTACGCCACCCGCTACGAGGACGTCCGGGCCCTGATCGCGGACCCCCGGCTGATCCGGCCGACCATCAACGACTGGCCGCCCCGACCTGACCGGGCCGCCGACGACGAGCCGGGCCTGATCACGATGATGGAACTGAACGGCCCCCGCCACGAGGCCCTGCGCCGCGCTCTGGCCGAACCGTTCAGCGTCCGTTCCGTCCGGCGCCGGCTGCCGCGACTGCGCCGGTCGGCCGATGGGCTGCTGGACGACTTCACGGCCGCCGGGCAGCCCGGCGACCTGGTCGGCGGCTTCCTGGAGCCCTTCCCGCTACTGGCCATGTGCGAGCTGGTGGGCATCCCCTACGAGGACCGCGAGTACTTCCTGCCCAGGGCGGACTCCGCCCTCGGGGCGATGGTCACCCTGGACGAGGGCCGCGAGGTCACCTCCGAACTGCGCGAGTACATCGCGTCACTGCTCGACCGCAAGCGGCGCGAGCCCGCCGACGACGTCCTCACCGGGCTGGTCCACGCGTGCGGGCCCGGCACCCTGGACAGGGAGAGCGTGGTGACCTTCGGACTCTCGATGCTGGTCGCCGGCTACCGCACGAGCACCATGTTCCTGGCCGACGCCGTGGTGGCCCTGCTGACCGCGCCCGACCGGTACGCCCGGCTCCGCGACGACCGCGGCCTCCTACCCGGCGCGGTGGAGGAACTCCTGCGGTACATACCGGTCATGAACGGCGTCGTGGTCCTCCAGGCCGTCGAGGACATCGAGTTGCACAACCGCAGGATCCGCGCGGGCGACGCCGTTCTGCCCGTCCTCGCCTCGGCCAACCGCGACGAACGGGTGTTCACCGACGCCGACCGGCTCGACCTGTGCCGGGCGGAGAACCCGCACCTCACCTTCGGCCGGGGTGCGCACAACTGCATCGGCGCGCACCTGGCCCGGGCCCAGATGGCCGTGGGACTGGAAGCCCTGCTCGACCGCTTCCCGCGACTGCGCCTCGCCGAAGGACAGGAACCCGCCTGGGACGACGAATCCCCGAGCAAGTCACCGCTCACCCTCCCCGTCAGCTGGCACGCCACCACCGCCGCCGCTCAAGGGGTCGGCGATCCACCGGAACGACCACGAAGCCACCGGCCCCCGCCGCCGTGAGGACACCGCCGAGTGTTGCGCTCACCGCCGCGCGCCGGGAGGAAGAGCCCTCCTGCCGGGCCGGCAGAGACCTTGGACGACCGCTCCGCGGGGAGCGCGCGTACGGAGTGCGCTGGGAAGGCGGCCCGGGGCGTCAGGAAGGCGTCAAGGACGGGCGGGCCGCAGCGGGCACGGCGGTGGCGTGGAGGGCGGCGAGGCCGTCGCGGTAGATGGTGGTGAAGAGGGCCACGGCCTCGTCCTCGGTGGCGCCGTCGGGGTTGAAGCGGCCGGACCACTGGACCTCGGCGGCGTTCTCCTGGCCGGGGACGGCGTGGACGCGGATCGTGGAGACGTAGCCGTTGACGGGGAACGGGGCTTCCAGGATGGCGTAGCTGTAGTGGCGCTCGGCCTCGTTGAAGGCGACGAGGCGCTCGATGATGGTCCCGCCCTCGGGATTGCGCAGGCGGCGGACGCGGCCGCCTTCGAGGGCGGTGCTCTCGGGAATGTACGGGAGCCAGTCGGGGAGGGAGTCGAAGCCGCCGATGAGGTTCCACACCTTGTCGGGGGAGGCGGGGACGATGCGGCTGACGGAGGTGGAGGCCATGATCGGATTTCCTGACGGGTCGGGGGTGGTTCAGGCGCCGTACGGCAGCGGGGCGGCCGGGCTGACGAGGTCGGCGGAGCGCAGCTCCTGCCAGAACGCGGCGGGGACGGTCTCGTTGAGCGCCGCCTGGTCCTCGGCGATGCGGCTGGGCTTGGTGGCGCCGGCGACGACCGCGGCGGTGACCGGGTGGGCGAGGGAGAACTGCAGGGCGGCGGCCTTGATGCTCACGCCGTGCTCCGCGGCGAGGTCCTTGAGCCGGGTGACGCGCTCGATGATGTGCGCAGGGGCTTCCTGGTACTCGAAGTGGGTGCCGCCGGCGAGGATGCCGGAGCTGTAGGGGCCGCCGACGACCATGCCGACGCCCTGCTCCTGTGCCATCGGCAGCAGGCGCTGGAGGGCGTGCTCGTGGTCGAGGAGGGTGTAGCGGCCGGCGAGGAGGAAGCCGTCCGGGCGTGGCTCGTCGAGGGACAAGGTGAGCTCGATCGGCTCGGTCTTGTTGACGCCGAGGCCCCAGGCCCCGATGACGCCCTCGTCGCGCAGGCGGGACAGGACTCGGAAGGCGCCGGTGCGGGCCTCCTCGAACTTGGCCAGCCACTGGTCGCCGTGGAAGTCCTGGGCGATGTCGTGGACCCAGACGATGTCCAGGCGGTCGGTGCGCAGGCGCTTGAGGCTGTCCTCGATGGAGCGCTCGGTGGCCTCGGCGGTCCAGACGTGCAGCATCCTGTTGGGGTTGCCGTGCTCGAACAGGCCGCCCTTCTCGCCGAGTTCGCGGGCGCCCTCCTCCAGTTCCGCGAGGATGACGCGGCCGACCTTGGTGGAGAGCACGTACTCGTCGCGGGGCTTGGTGGAGAGGACCTCGCCGAGGCGTTCCTCGGCGAGGCCGGCGCCGTAGAAGGGGGCGGTGTCGTAGTAGCGGACGCCGTGCTGCCAGGCGGCCTCGACGGTGGCGGCGGCCTCCTGGTCGGGGATCGCGCGGAACATGTTGCCGAGCGGGGCGGTGCCGTAGCCGAGCTTGCCGGGGAGGAGTTCCTTGAGGGACATGGTGGTGCCTTTTCGAAACGGAGGGTGCGGGGCGCAAGGGGTCACGCAATAGATGCGAGCGCGCCTTGCATGCGTTAACAATAATTGCAGACGCGCGGTAATGCAAGGGCCCTACGCGCCGGATGCGGGGAAGCGCGGCAGGACGTACTCCGCGAGCTCCTGCAGCAGTTCCTCCACCGGCCGGTCGTTGGGCCGCAGATTGAAGGAGACGTGCGAGACCCCGAACAGCGCCATGGTCTCCAGGTGCTCGATCAGGGCGTTGCGGCCGGTGCTGAGGCCGAGCCGGTCGGCGAGCCGGGCGAGGCGCGCGTGGTCGGCGAGGTCCGGGACGCCGTGGGGGCGGCCGGCCGTACGGTCGGTGGCCTGCCGGGACGGGCCCCAGTCGTTGTCGAGGGGGAGTTCCAGGCCGAGGGTGAGCCGGCCCTCGCCGGGGGCGAGGCGGGCGAGGGCGGGGTGACGGGGTGCCATGGGTGAATCGGTCCTCAGAGCGGGGGGAACGGGCGAAGCCCGCTGCGGGCCGGCCGGGAAGGGCCGGCC
>NZ_JBHWIJ010000045.1:0-11968 GCF_042732255.1 Kitasatospora sp. NPDC059803
TCTCCCAGGGGAGGACGGGGGCCGCGGGCGTCGGTGCTCCAGCGCTTCGGGGCCGTCAGGGCCTCAGAGCGAGTAGACCTCTTCGATCAGCGCCTGCTGCTCGGCGGCGTGCCGCTTGGCCGAGCCGACCGCCGGGGACGAGGCCGTCGTGCGGGCGACGCGGCGCAGCCGCGAGCCGTTGGCGCTGCGGCCGACGACGACCTGGAGGTGGTCGACCAGGTTCATCGCGATGAACGGCCAGGCGCCCTGGTTGTCCGGCTCCTCCTGCGCCCAGACGAACTGGACGTCGTCGCCGTAGCGGGCGAGCTCCTCCTGGAGCTCGGCCACCGGCAGCGGGTAGAGCCGCTCGACCCGGACGATCGCGGTGTCGGTGACGCCGCGCTCGGTGCGGGCCGCCGCCAGGTCGTAGTAGAACTTGCCGGCGGTGATGACGACCTTGCGCACCTGCGCCGGGTCGACGGTGTTGTCACCGATGACCGGGCGGAAGGAGCCGGACAGGAACTCCTCGGTCGCACTCGCCGCGGCCTTGAGACGCAGCATCGACTTCGGGGTGAAGACGACCAGCGGCTTGTGGTGCGGGTTGTGCGCCTGCCAGCGCAGCAGGTGGAAGTAGTTCGACGGCAGGGTCGGCATGGCGACCGTCATGTTGTTCTGCGCGCACAGCTGCAGGAAGCGCTCCGGGCGGGCGGACGAGTGGTCCGGGCCCTGGCCCTCGTAGCCGTGCGGCAGCAGCAGGGTGACGCCCGAGTGCTGGCCCCACTTCTGCTCGGCGGAGGCGATGTACTCGTCCACCACGGTCTGCGCGCCGTTGACGAAGTCGCCGAACTGCGCCTCCCACATGACCAGCGAGTTCGGGCGGGTCAGCGAGTAGCCGTACTCGAAGCCCATCGCCGCGTACTCCGACAGCAGGCTGTCGTAGACGGTGTAGCGGGCCTGGTCCTCGGTGAGGTACTGCAGCGGGGTGTAGTCCTCGCCGGTGTTGCGGTCGATCAGGACGGCGTGCCGCTGGCCGAAGGTGCCGCGGCGGCTGTCCTGGCCGGCCAGGCGGACCGGGTGGCCCTCCATGAGCAGCGAGCCGATGGCGAGGGTCTCGCCCGTCGCCCAGTCGATGGTGTTGTCCTCGACGGAGGCGGCGCGGCGCTGGAGCTGCGGCAGCAGGCGCGGGTGGACGGTCAGCCAGTCCGGCAGGTTGACCTGCGAGGCGGCGATCCGCTTGACCATCTCCTGGGAGATGCCGGTCTGGATGTTGACCGGGAAGTCGGCGACCGGCTTGCCGGCGATGGCCGGGGCGGGGGTCTGGGCGGCGTCGCGGACCTCGGCGAAGACCTTCTCCAGCTGGCCCTGGAAGTCCTGGAGCGCCTGCTCCGCCTCTTCCATGGTGATGTCGCCGCGACCGATCAGGCCCTCGGTGTACAGCTTGCGCACCGAGCGCTTCTTGTCGATCAGGTCGTACATCAGCGGCTGGGTGAACGACGGGTTGTCGGCCTCGTTGTGACCGCGGCGGCGGTAGCAGATGAGGTCGATCACGACGTCCTTGTGGAACGCCTGGCGGAACTCGAAGGCGAGCCGCGCGACGCGGACCACGGCCTCCGGGTCGTCGCCGTTGACGTGGAAGATCGGGGCCTCGATCATCCGGGCCACGTCGGTGCAGTACATCGAGGAGCGCGAGGACGCCGGGGCGGCGGTGAAGCCGACCTGGTTGTTGACCACCAGGTGGATCGTGCCGCCGGTGCGGTAGCCGCGCAGCTGCGACATGTTCAGGGTCTCCGCGACGACGCCCTGGCCGGCGAAGGCCGCGTCGCCGTGGATCTGGATCGGCAGCACCGGGAAGGTGGTGCCGCCCTGGTCCAGGATGTCCTGCTTGGCGCGGGCGATGCCCTCGACGACCGGGTCGACCGTCTCCAGGTGGGAGGGGTTCGCGGCGAGCGAGACCTTGATGGTCTCGCCGTCCAGGCCGGTGAAGGTGCCCTCGGAGCCGAGGTGGTACTTCACGTCGCCGGAGCCGTGCATCGACTTCGGGTCGAGGTTGCCCTCGAACTCGCCGAAGATCTTGCCGTACGGCTTGCCGACGATGTTGGCCAGCACGTTCAGGCGGCCGCGGTGGGCCATGCCGATGACGGCCTCGTCGAGGCGGTGCTCGGCGGCGGCGTCGATGGTGGCGTCCAGCAGCGGGATGAGCGACTCGCCGCCCTCCAGCGAGAAGCGCTTCTGCCCGACGTACTTGGTCTGCAGGAAGGTCTCGAAGGCCTCGGCCGAGTTCAGCCGGCGCAGGATGCGCAGCTGCTCCTCGCGCTCGGGCTTGGAGTACGGCTTCTCCAGGCGCTCCTGCAGCCACTTGCGCTGCTTCGGGTCCTGGATGTGCATGTACTCGACGCCGACGGTGCGGCAGTACGTGTTGCGCAGCAGGCCGAGGATGTCGCGGAGCTTCATCATCTTCTGGCCGCCGAAGCCGCCGACCGCGAACTCGCGCTCCAGGTCCCACAGGGTGAGGCCGTGGGTGGTGACGTCCAGGTCGGGGTGCTTGCGCTGCTTGTACTCCAGCGGGTCCGTGTCGGCCATCAGGTGGCCGCGCACACGGTACGCGTGGATCAGCTCCATGACGCGGGCGGTCTTGTTGACCTCGTCGTCGTGGGTGGTGGCGACGTCGGTGGCCCAGCGGACCGGCTCGTACGGGATCCGCAGCGACTCGAAGATCTCGTCGTAGAAGCCCTTCTCCCCGAGGAGGAGGCGGTGGATCTCGCGCAGGAACTCGCCGGACGCCGCGCCCTGGATGACGCGGTGGTCGTAGGTCGAGGTCAGCGTCATGATCTTGGAGACGCCCAGCCGGGACAGGGTCTCCGGGGCGGAGCCCTGGAACTCGGCCGGGTACTCCATGGCGCCGACGCCGACGATGGTGCCCTGGTTCTGCATCAGGCGCGGCACGGAGTGCACGGTGCCGATGCCGCCGGGGTTGGTCAGCGAGACCGTGACGCCGGTGAAGTCGTCCATGGTCAGCTTGTTGGCGCGGGCCCGGCGGACGATGTCCTCGTAGGCCTGCCAGAAGCCGAAGAAGTCGAGGGTCTCGGCCTTCTTGATGGCCGCGACGACGAGCTGGCGGTCGCCGTTCGGCTTGACCAGGTCGATGGCCAGGCCGAGGTTGACGTGCTCGGGCTTGACCAGGAAGGCCTTGCCGTTCTCCACCTTGTAGCTGTAGTTCATGCCCGGGGCGGCCTTGATGGCCTGGACCAGGGCGTAGCCGATCAGGTGGGTGAAGGAGACCTTGCCGCCGCGGGCGCGCTGCAGGTGGTTGTTGATGACGATGCGGTTGTCGATCAACAGCTTCGCGGGCACCGCGCGGACCGAGGTCGCGGTCGGCACCTCCAGCGAGGCGTCCATGTTGGTGGCGACGGCCTTGGCCGGGCCGCGCAGCTGGATCAGCTCGGGGCCGGCGGGCGCTTCCGCCGCGGCGGCGGCCGGAGCGGCCGCAGGGGCCGGGGCGGCGGCCTTGGGGGCCGGGGCCGGAGCCGGGGGCGCGACGGGAGCTGCGGCGAGCGGCGCGGGGGCCGGCGCCGGAGCGGCCGGGGCGGCCGGTGCGGCGGGGGCGGTCGCGGCCGGAGCAGCAGCAGCGGGCGCGGGGGCAGCGGCAGGGGTCGGCGTGGGGCCGGCCTGGGTCGCGGCCTGGGTCACTGGGGTCACCTCGGTACCGGGCTTGTAGTCGGCGAAAAAGTCCCACCAGGCTCGGTCGACCGAGTTCGGGTCCTGGAGGTACTGCTGGTAGATCTCATCGACGAGCCACTCATTGGGACCGAAGCCAGTGGAGCTAGCCGAGCTATTGGGGGTTTCAGGGGACTGTGGCGACACGGCGGCAACCGCCCTCTTCCGCTTCCTTTTGGGATGTTTGGACAGCGGGGATTAAGGCTACGCCCCTGACCAGTGATCGCGCAGTCCCCGGGCCCCAGGCGTCGCCCAGATCACAGTCCTGACCTGCAGTTTGGCTGAAAATGTGCGTTAGAAAGCCGTATCTGAGGGGAAGCGATCGCGCCCACCCATGGGGCATATCCGGGCAAAACCGGACAAAGGCGCATGTAGATCATCTAATGATCTTCGTGTACGTCTGTGTCGCTTCTGTGACACATCCGACCCTCAGCGCTGCCCCGGCAGCCGGACCTCGATCCGGCAGCCGCGCGGCGACTCGGCGACCGCGATCCGACCGCCGTGCAGGTCCACCGCCCAGCGGGCGATGGCCAGGCCGAGGCCGGTGCCGCCGTCCGAGCCGGGCCCCTGGGCGGTCGCGGTGCCGCTGCGGCTGAACCGCTCGAACACCCGGCCGCGGTCGGCCGGCGGGATGCCCGGGCCCTCGTCCTCGACCTCCAGCAGCAGGCCGCCGGGCCCGCCGTCGGGCCGCGCGCGCACCGTCACGGTGCCGCCGGGCGGGGAGTGCTTGCAGGCGTTGTCGACCAGGTTGGCGACCACCTGGTGGAGCCGTTCCGGGTCCGCCACGCCGGTCAGGCCGGTCGGGCTGACCTCCAGCGCCAGCCGGACGTCGCCGCGCCGGGAGAACGCCCCGCCGGCCGTCGCGCCGTCCACGGTGACCCCGCGCAGCACGCCGTCCAGGAACTCGCGCACCTCGAAGGGGCGGGCGTCCAGGTCGACCACGCCGTCGTCGATCTTGGAGAGGTCCAGCAGGTGGGTGACCAGGCGGCCGAGCCGCTCGGTCTGCTCCAGGGCGGCCCCCAGGGTCGCCGGATTGGGCTGGACGACGCCGTCCACCACGTTCTCCAGCACGGCGCGCAGCGCGGCGATGGGTGTGCGCAGCTCGTGCGAGACGTTGGCGACCAGCTCGCGGCGGTGCCGGTCGGCGGCCCCCAGGTCGGCGGCCATCTGGTTGAAGGTGGTCGCCAGCTCGCCGATCTCGTCGCGCGAGTTCACCTCGACCCGGCGGCTGTAGTCGCCGGAGGCCATCGCGCGGGCGGCGGCCGTCATCTCGCGCAGGGGGGCGGTCAGCCCGTGCGCGAGGAACTGCATGAAGAGCAGCGAGGCGATCATGGAGAAGACCATGATGATCCGGATCTGGGTCTCGGACCGGATCGCCACGACCACCATGCCGGTGGCCAGGAAGACGGAGACGATCACCAGCAGGGCGAGCTTGCCCTTGATCGAGCGGACCGGGTCGAGCGGCCTGATGTCGGCCCAGACCCGGCGGGCGGCGCGGGCGGCCAGCGTCTGCGACCGCGTGCCGCCGGTGTCCCCGTTGCGTTGCTGTGGAAAGGTCATTGGTCCCCTGTGATCCCCGCGTACGTCCCCCGCGTGGTGCGCGGCAGTTCGGGACACGGGCCCCCCGGAGGCCCGTCGCCCGAGGCTCGCCGCTAGGAGAGCGGGGCCTCCAGCGCGTACCCGACGCCGTGGACGGTACGGATCCAGCTCGCGCCGATCTTGCGGCGCAGCGCCTTGACGTGGCTGTCCACGGTGCGGGTGCCGGACGCGTCCGTCCAGTCCCAGACCTCGGCCAGCAGCTGCTCGCGGGTCAGCACGGCGCGCGGCTGCGCGGCCAGGCAGGCGAGCAGGTCGAACTCGGTGGGCGTCAGGTGGACGTCGCCCGAGGCGAGCCGGACCCGGCGCTGCACGTGGTCGATCTCCAGCTCGCCGAAGCGCAGCGAGCCGAGCGCGGGCGTGCGGGCCGCCTGCTGGGCGCGCTCGACGCGGCGCAGCAGCACGTTGACCCGGGCGGCCAGTTCGCGCATCGAGAACGGTTTGGTCATGTAGTCGTCGGCGCCCACGCCGAGGCCGACCAGCAGGTCCGTCTCGTCGTCGCGCGCGGTCAGCATCAGCACCGGCACCGGGCGCTGCGCCTGGATCCGGCGGCACACCTCAAGGCCGTCGAAGCCGGGCAGCATGATGTCGAGGACCACCAGGTCCGGCTGCCAGGTGTGGAAGCCGTCGACCGCGCCCGGCCCGTCGTGGGCCACGGCGACCTTGAAGCCCTCCGCGCCCAGCCGGGCCGCGATCGACTCCGCGATCGTCGGCTCGTCCTCCACCACCAGCACTCTGCGTTGGCTGCTCACCGTGCCGCCGCTGTGGTTGTTGTCCTGCTGAAGTTCTGTCACGGTCACGCCACCGCCCCCAGGGCTGCGGGCCGGCCACCTGTGGGGATGGCGGGCTCCGCTCGTAGTCTTGTTCCGTCGTGGACTGTGCCGGGTCCGCCGTCCCGTCGTGCGTGCGGGTCGGCGGGCGGATTGTCGCCCGCCCACTTCTCCCGCGCACTTCGCAGCGTACGGACAGCGGATGCCTCCCGGCAGGTGGACCGGACGTTTCCGGCCCGTGGGCCGGCTGTCGGGCCGCCCTCGGAGCCCACTGCACGAGTGGGCACGGGCCGATACCTTACCCGGCGATTTTTCTCTGCGTAACGGTACGTATGCAGTCGAGTTGACGCCAAGTCGCCGGTCAGAGCCCCTGCCGGTGCGCCCGCCGGAAGAAGGTCTGGACCAATATCAGGAATCCGGTCGACCGGTTTCCTGACGGTCTTCACCGGCTTTTCTCAGATGCCTCTCAGAACCTCGACGTAACGTGGCCACGACAACGCCCCGCAGGGCGGGATCCGCGGCGCGCGCCGGTACGTTGGGCACCTGGTGAGGGGCCGGTGGCTGCCGGCGTGGAGCGGAGGGCGGCATGGCTGGACTGCGGCGAGGTGCCGGACGGGTCGGGGCGTCGCCCGCCGGCCCGCCGTACGGCATGCTCCGGCACGGTCTGCGCACCGGCGTCGTCGAGTGGCTGCTGGCGCGGGTGCCGACACCCCGGCGAAACCCCTTCACCCTCGGCTATCTCGCCGTGGTGGGCGCCACCACGACCTTTGCCAAACTCGCCGATCCGGAACTCGTGCAGCGGCTGCAGGAGGCCTCCAGTTCCGACGGCCACAACCTCCTGCAGCACCCCCTGCGCGCGCTGCTGCTCAGCGGTTTCTGGGTGGCCGGCGAGGTGTGGATGCCCTACCTGTGGGGATTCGCCGTCACCCTCGCGCCGCTGGAGCGCCGGATCGGTCCCGCCCGGGCGGCGGCGGTCTTCGCGATCGGGCACGTCACGGCCACGCTGCTGTCCCAGGGCGTGGTGATCACCGCGGTGGAGACCGGGCGGATGGAGACCGCGGCGCTGGACTACCTGGACATCGGCGTCAGCTACGGCGTGCTCACCTGCCTGGGTGCGGTGGCCGGGCTGCTGCCGTGGCGCGGGCGGCTGGTCGCGCTCGGCGGCGCCGGGCTGCTGATCGCCGAGCAGATCCTCACCGAGCGGGACCTGGTCACCGCCGTGGGGCACCCCGCCGCGGTGCTCACCGGGGTGGCGCTGTGGCGCTGGCTGCGCCGGGCCCAGGCCCGACGGCCGCGGCCGAAGCCGCGGATGCGCCGGGTCGAGGCGCCGGCCGCGGGCTCCTCGCCCGCGCCGGGCGGCGCTCCGGTCCTGGACGTGCGCTGACCCTTCCGGGTGCCGCTCCCGCGTGCTTTTGACGGCGCCTCCCGCACCCTCCCCCCGTTCGCTCCACACCCTCCTCCTGTTCGCTCATGGCGAACACCGCCCCGGGAACATCCGGCGCGCGCCAGGCCTTAGTCAGGTCGACTCAACTTCACTGACTGGGGAGAGATCATGGCATCGACGTCCACACCGCTCACCCTGCCCGTGCTGCCGCTCGACGACGAGGTCGTCCTGCCGGGCATGGTCGTCCCGCTGGACCTGAAGGACACCGAGGTGCGCGCCGCGGTCGAGGCCGCCCGCGCGGCGGCCACCGGCACCGGCAAGCCGCAGGTCCTGCTGGTCCCGCGGGTGGACGGCTCGTACGCGGCGGTCGGCACCCTGGCCGCCGTCGAGCAGGTCGGCCGGCTGGCCGACGGGGAGCCGGCCGCGCTGGTGCGCGCCGTGCGCCGGGTCCGCATCGGGGCCGGCACCACCGGCCCCGGCGCCGCCCTCTGGGTGGAGACCACGCCCTTCCGGGAGTCCTCGGTGGACACCCCGGCGGCCGGCCGGGCCGCCGAGCTGGTCAAGGAGTACAAGGCGCTGTCCACCCAGTGGCTGCGCAGGCGCGGCGCCTGGCAGATCGTCGACCGGGTGGCCCAGATCGAGGGCGTCGGCGAGCTCGCCGACAACATCGGCTACGCGCCCTTCGCCACCGCCGAGCAGAAGCTCAAGGTGCTGCTGGAGGCCGACCAGGTCGCCCGCCTGGAGTACGCGCTGACCCTGCTGCGCGACCACCTCGCCGAGGAGGAGGTCAACGACACCATCCGCAAGGACGTCGAGGAGGGCGTCGCCAAGCAGCAGAAGGAGTTCCTGCTCCGCCGCCAGCTGGAGGCCGTCCGCAAGGAACTGGCCGAGCTCAACGGCGACCCGGCCGACGAGGAGGGCGACTACCGCGCCCGGGTCGAGGCCGCCGACCTGCCCGAGAAGGTCCGCGACGCGGCCCTCAAGGAGGTCGACAAGCTGGAGCGGGCCTCCGAGCAGTCCCCCGAGGGCCCCTGGATCCGTACCTGGCTGGACACCGTCCTGGAGCTGCCCTGGAACGAGCGCACCGAGGACGCGTACGACATCGCCGGCGCCCGCGCCGTGCTGGACGCCGACCACGCCGGCCTCGCCGACGTGAAGGACCGCATCGTCGAGTACCTCGCGGTGCGCAAGCGCCGGGCCGACCAGGGGCTCGGGCTGGTCGGCGGCCGGCGCGGAGGCGCGGTGCTGGCACTCGTCGGCCCGCCCGGCGTCGGCAAGACCTCGCTCGGCGAGAGCGTGGCCCGCGCCATGGGCCGCACCTTCGTCCGGGTCGCGCTCGGCGGCGTCCGGGACGAGGCCGAGATCCGCGGCCACCGGCGCACCTACGTCGGCGCGCAGCCCGGCCGGCTCGTGCGGGCGATCAAGGAGGCCGGCTCGATGAACCCGGTCGTCCTGCTCGACGAGATCGACAAGGTCGGCTCCGACTACCGGGGCGACCCGGCCGCCGCCCTCCTGGAGGTGCTGGACCCGGCGCAGAACCACACCTTCCGGGACCACTACCTGGAGGTCGAGCTCGACCTCTCGGACGTCGTCTTCCTCGCCACCGCCAACGTGCTGGAGGCCATCCCCGAGGCGCTGCTCGACCGGATGGAGCTCGTCCGCCTCGACGGCTACACCGAGGACGAGAAGGTCGTCATCGCCCGCGACCACCTGCTCCCGCGCCAGCGCGAGAAGGCCGGACTGGGCGGCGAGCAGGTCAGCGTCGACGAGGCGGCGCTGCGCCGACTGGCCGGGGAGTACACCCGGGAGGCCGGCGTGCGGAACCTGGAGCGCTCGATCGCCCGGGTGCTGCGCAGGATCGCCGCCCAGGCCGAGCTCGGCGAGCGCGAACTGCCCGCCGCGATCGGCCCGGACGAGCTGCGCGCCCTGATCGGCCGGCCCCACCACGTGCCGGAGGCCGCCCAGGCGCCGGCCGAGCGGCGCACCGCCGTCCCCGGCGTGGCCACCGGCCTCGCCGTGACCGGCGCCGGCGGCGACGTCCTCTACATCGAGGCCTCGCTCGCCGACGCCGAGACCGGCGGCACCGGGCTCACCCTCACCGGGCAGCTGGGCGACGTGATGAAGGAGTCCGCGCACATCGCGCTCTCCTACCTGCGCTCGCGCGGCGCCGAACTGGAGCTGCCGGTCACCTCGCTGCGCGACCGCGGCGTGCACCTGCACGTCCCCGCCGGGGCCGTCCCCAAGGACGGGCCGAGCGCCGGCATCACCATGACCACGGCGCTCGCCTCGCTGCTGTCCGGCCGCAAGGTCCGCACCGACCTGGCGATGACCGGCGAGGTGTCGCTGACCGGGCGGGTGCTGCCGATCGGCGGGGTGAAGCAGAAGCTGCTCGCCGCCGACCGGGCCGGCGTCACCACGGTGATCATCCCCAAGCGCAACGAGGCCGACCTGGACGACGTCCCGGCCGAGGTGCTGGAGCGGCTCACCGTGCACCCGGTGGCGGACGTGCGGGAGGTGCTGGAGCTGGCCCTGGAGTCGGCCAAGGTCCTGGCCGCGGCGGCCTGACCCGGCCGCGCCGGGTCGGCGGGAGGATCGACGGGAGGACGGCGTCTGCGCGTGCCACACTGCGGAGATGCCGTCCCCCACGCAGCGCGCCCTGGCCCGGGTGCCGGCCCGGCTGCGTCCGTTCCTGGTGCGGCACCGCCGGCTGGTGAAGTTCCTGCTGGTCGGCGGCGCCTGCTTCGTGCTCACCACGGTGACCGACTTCGAGCTGAAGTTCACCGTGCTGGAGCACAAGCCGGTGGTCGCGCTGACGGTCGCGACCGTGATCTCGACCGTCGTCTCCTACGTGCTCAACCGTCGCTGGGCCTTCCGGACGGCCGGGCACCCGCGCGAGGCACTGCTGTTCTTCCTGGTCAGCGCCATGGCGATCGCCGTCAACGACCTGCCGCTGGCACTCTCCCGCTACGCCCTGGACCTGCGCGAGCCGTACGTCGGCCCGTTCGTCCAGGAGACCGCGGACTTCCTCAGCGGGATGGTCGTCGGTACCTTCGCCGCGATGCTGTTCCGCTTCTGGGCGATGCAGCGGTGGGTCTTCACCCGGCCCGCCGAACGGGCGCACCCGAGGTACGAACCCGGTTACGCTGCACCCGAGATGCCACGGGATGCCCCATAAGGCCGTGAGGTGAGGGTTATGCGCGGGGAACCGGACGCGGTTCGGAGCGGGCCCGCCAGCCAGCAGGGGATGCGCCGGGCCAACCTGGCCCTGGTGCTCGGGGTGATCGCGCGCGCCCCGCGCTCCCGGGCCGAGGTGGCCGCCGAGACCGGGCTGACCAGGGCCGCCGTCTCCTCGCTCGCCGAACAGCTGATCGCCGGCGGCCTGGTCGTCGAGGAGGGCCCGGCCGCGCCCAGCGGCAAGGTCGGCCGTCCCGGCACCGCGCTCGGGCTCAACCCGCTCGGGCCCGGCGGCCTCGGCGCCGAGATCGGGGTGGAGCACCTCGGTGCCTGCGTGGTCGACCTGAGCGGGGAGGTCCGGACCTGGCGCCGCCGCGAGGTCCGCAACCGGGGCCGCCGGCCCGCCGCGGTCATGGCCGACCTCGCCGAACTGCTGCACGCGGCCGTCGCCGAGGCGGGCCTGCGCCCGGCCGGGCTGACCCTGGCCGTCCCCGGGCTGGTCGGCACCTCCGGCGGGGTGCTCCAGCGGGCCGCCAACCTGGGCTGGCGGGACGTCCCGCTGGCGGCCGAACTGCGCCCGGCGCTGCGCGCGGCCGGCGCGGCCGAACTGGCCGAGCTGCCGGTCGAGGCGGACAACGAGGCCAACCTGGGCGGGCTGGCCGAACGGTGGCTGGGCGGCGGGCCGGAGGACTTCCTGTACGTGTCGGCCGAGGCCGGCGTCGGCGCGGCGATCGTGGTCGGCGGGCGGCTGCTGCGCGGGGCGCGCGGCTACGCGGGCGAGTTCGGCCACGTACCGGTCCACCCGGACGGCCACCGCTGCGCCTGCGGCGCGCACGGCTGCCTGGAGCAGTACGCGGGGGAGGCGGCCGTGCTGCGGGCGGCCGGGCCGGCGGGCGCGCGGGGCGACTGGGTGACGCTGCTCGCCGGGCGGGCCGGGGCCGGGGACGAGCCGGCCCTCGCGGTGCTGGCCGGGGCCGGTTCGGCGCTGGGCATCGCGGCCGCCGGGGCGGTCAACCTGCTGGACCCGGCCGAGGTGGTGCTGGGCGGCGGCTACGCCCGGCTGGCGCCCTGGCTGCTGCCGGCGATGCGGGCCGAGCTGGCCGCCCGGGTGACGGTGCGGCCCTGGTCGGACGAGCGGCTGACGGTGTCCCGGCTGGGCCGGCGCGGGCCGCTGCTGGGCGCCGCGGTGGGCGTGGTGCGGGCCGTCGTCGCGGACCCGGGCCGGCTCGCCGGCGGCTGACCTCCCGGCCCGGGGCGCACCCGAACCCCCCGCCGGGCGGCCCGGGGCGCCCGCCACCTCGGCGGCCTCGACCAGGGCGGCGCCCTCGACGCCGGCGGCGGCGACCAGCTC
>NZ_JBHWIJ010000045.1:11978-41134 GCF_042732255.1 Kitasatospora sp. NPDC059803
GCGCCGCCCCCCCCCCCCCCCGCGGGCCGGGAGGCCGGGGGCTCGGGCGGAGGAACGCGGGGGATCAGGCCTCGGAGGACGCCTCGGCGGCGACGATCTCGCGGCCGCCGGAGCGCGGGCCACGCAGCACGGCCAGGTAGGCGACGCCGATGCCGATCAGCGCCCAGACCACCAGGACCACGATCGGCATGCCCAGGTTGGTGGAGCCGAAGTAGGCGATCGACTTGGTGGCACTGGTCCCGGCGCCGTTCGGGATCAGCGAGCCGATGGCCCGCCAGAACGGCGGCATCATCGGTGCCGGGTAGACGCCGCCGGCGCTCGGGTTGCCCAGCACCACGAAGATCAGCACCGCGACGCCGATGCCGATGACGTCGAACAGGCACTGCAGCGCCATGGTGAACGCGCCGACCGTGAACACCACCAGGGCGCCGATGCCGGTCAGGGCCAGGATCGAGCCGGGCAGCGCGTCCAGCACCGGTCCGGCGATGATCGTGCCGCCGAGGCCGGCGCCGACCGAGTACAGCGCCAGCACACCGAGGCGGATCAGCAGGCGGTGGACGTTGGCGGGCTTGGAGCCGGCGCTGATGCCGAGGATCGAGGCGACCAGGTAGCCGCCGACGCACCAGCCGATGACCAGGTAGAACGCGGAGAGGCCGTTGGTGTCGCCCTTGGCGAGCGGCACGACGTCCTCGACCTTGACGGTGCGGCCCTGGGCCTTGTCCAGCGCGGTGGTGATGGACTCGGCGGCCTTGGCGGCGGAGGTGCCGCGGGCGCCGCCGACCAGCAGGGTGTCCTCGGTGCCGGTCGGGTTCACGACCAGCGCGGCGTAGATCTTCTGGTCCTTGATCTGCTGGGTGGCCGTCTCGGCATCCGGGGCGGTGACGGCCTTGACGGCGTCGTCCGGCACGGATTCCAGCGCCTGGACCAGCTTGGGGGCGACCTGCGGCGGGGCGACCACCGCGATCGACAGCTCGTGCGGGGCCGGGTGGTGCAGCGCCCCGACGTACGAGGTGATGAAGCCGAGCTGCAGCAGCAGCACGCCGATCACGAGCAGTGCCGCACGCGGTGTGACCGCGCCCTTCAGTTCAGCGACGAAACCCTGCCCCGGGGCGGCCATCCACATCTCCTTGTGTATTGGGGGAAAACGGATACTTCATACCATGAACTAGTTAGCTTGTCGCACCCCACGCGCCGCCTTCCAGCCAGTGCGGCTGCGGGATACTGGCGCGGTGAGTGACGAGGAATCCCTGCTGGCGGTGGAGCGCGAGGTCGCGCTGATGTTCCGGCGGGGCCGGGCCCGAGTGGCGGAGCTCTCACGCCGGGTGCACCCCGAGCTGGAGGGGATGGCGTACAGCATGCTCGGCTACATCGAGCAGGCCGGGCGGGTGCGGGTGACGGACGTCGGCGTGCACTTCGCGGTCGGCAAGGCCACGGTGAGCCGGCAGATCCGGGCGCTGGAGGAGCTGGGCCTGGTGGCCCGGGAGACGGATCCGCTGGACCGCCGGGCCGCGCTGGTCTCGCTGACCGAGGACGGGCGGCGGCGCTACCTGGCGGCCCGGGACGTCCGGATGCGGCGGGTGCGGGAGCTGCTGGGCAGCTGGTCGCCGGAGGACGTGGACCGCTTCGCGGTGCTGCTGCACCGCTTCAACGACGTGATCGGGGAGCCGCCGGCGGAGTGACCGGGGGCCGGGGCCCGGGGCGGGGTCGGGGCCACGGTGGCTGGATCCAGGCCTGGGGGCGCGGCCTTTACTTGGGCTTGAAGAAAGTTGCCTTAGTCAACCATCGGGCCTATGGTTGCGTAAGGCAACAATTTTCCCTGCCTGCGCACCCCCGCCCCCCGCTCACTCCTCCCGCCGAAGGACCCAGATGACCGTCACAGCCGAGGCGACCGTCGGAGCCGCCGTCGACGATCAACCGATGACCCACCGGCAGGTGATGGAGGCGCTGTCCGGCCTGCTGCTCGGCCTCTTCGTGGCCGTGCTCTCCTCGACCGTCGTCTCCAACGCCCTGCCGCACATCCTCACCGACCTGCACGGCGGCCAGTCCGCCTACACCTGGGTGATCACCGCGGCCCTGCTGACCCTGACCGCCTCCACCCCGATCTGGGGCAAGCTCTCCGACCTCGTCAGCAAGAAGCTGCTGCTCCAGATAGCCCTGCTGATCTACATCGCCACCTCCGCCCTGGCCGGCCTCTCCCAGAACACCGCCGAGCTGATCGCCTGCCGCGCCCTCCAGGGCATCGGTGCCGGCGGTGTGGTCGCGCTGGGCCAGATCTGCCTGGCCGCGATGGTCCCGCCGCGCGAGCGCGGCCGTTACAGCGGCTACTTCGGCGCGGTCTTCGCGCTGGCCACCATCGGCGGACCGCTGATCGGCGGCGTCATCGTGGACACCTCGTGGCTGGGCTGGCGCTGGTGCTTCTACGTCGGCATCCCGTTCGCGCTGGCCGCGATCCTGGTGGTGCAGCGCACCCTCAAGCTGCCGGTGGTCAAGCGCAAGGCGAAGATCGACTACCTGGGCGCGCTGGTCATCACCGGCGCCGTCAGCCTGCTGATGATCTGGATCACGCTGGCCGGCACGAACTACGACTGGCTGTCCTGGCAGACCGCCGCGATGGTCGGCGGCGGCCTGCTGCTGGGCGCCCTCGCCGTGGTGATCGAGCGCCGCGCCGCCGAGCCGATCATCCCGCCGGACCTCTTCAAGTACCGCACCGTCACCCTGGCCGCGGTGGCCAGCGTGCTGGTCGGCGTCGGGATGTACGGCGCGACCACCTTCCTCAGCCAGTACTTCCAGCTGGCCCGCGCCAAGTCCCCGACCATGGCCGGCCTGATGACCCTGCCGATGATCCTCGGCCTGGCGCTCGCCTCCACCGTCGCCGGCCGGCTGATCACCAAGTACGGCAAGTGGAAGGCCTACCTGGTCGCCGGCACGGCGCTGCTCGCGATCGGCTTCGGCCTGCTCGCCACCGCCCGCGCCGACACCGACTACAAGCTGCTCTGCGTCTACATGGCGATCACCGGCATCGGCCTCGGCCTGACCAGCCAGAACCTGGTGCTCGCGGTGCAGAACACGGTGCCGCGCCACGAGCTCGGCGCGGCCAGCTCCGTGGTGACCTTCTTCCGCACCATGGGCGGCGCGATGGGCGTCTCCGCGCTCGGCGCGCTGATGAACAGCAAGGTGACCCACTACCTCGCGGAGAACCTGGCCGCCGCGCACATCCCGGCCGCGAGCGCGGCCGGCGGCGGGGGCATCCCGGACCTGCACAAGCTGCCCGCCCCGATCGTCCCGCTGGTGACGGACGCGTTCGGGCACGGCGTCGGCACCGTCTTCCTGTGGGCCGCGCCGTTCGCGGCGCTGGCCTTCGTCACGGTGCTGTTCATCCGGGAGACCGCGCTGAAGACCAGCCAGCAGGGCTGACTCCGGGCGGGGATGCGCGAACGGGCCGGGGAGTGTGGATCACACTCCCCGGCCCGTTCGGTTCGTCCCGCGCGCGGACGGCGGGAACCGTCGGCCACGCGCTACGGCGCGGCGATCAGGACCACGCGCTACGGCGCGGCGATCAGGACCAGGCCGTAGACGACGGCCGCGGCGCAGAGGCCGAAGCAGGCGTAGGCGCCGGCCAGGGCCAGCCGGCCGCCGCCCGGCTCCTGGGAGGCCTCGCCCTCGCGGGCGCTCAGCGCGGCCTCGCGGCGGGACAGGGCCAGGATGCCGAGTGCGAAGACGGAGACCACGGCGACGGTGATGCCGAAGCTGGCACCGGCGGTCTGGGCCAGGGCGTTCCACTTGATGTGCATGGCGGGTGCTCCTCAGCCTGCGGCGCTCAGGCCGCGACCGTGGTCGAGGCGGGGGTGGGGGCGTTCGCGGGGGCGGCGGTGGCGGGGACCTCCACCGGGGTGACGTCGTTGACGTCGTTGACGTTGTCCGCGCTGATCGGCTGGCGGCGGGAGATCAGCCACATCGCGCCGGAGCCGGCCACCAGCACGGCGCCCACCAGGACGATGCCCCAGGTGCCCTGGCGGACCAGCAGCGCGGCGCCGCCCGAGACCAGCGCGGCGGCCGGCAGGGTCAGCGCCCAGGTGTAGACCATGCGGCGCACCAGGCTCCAGCGCAGCTCGGCCTTCGGGCCGCCGAGGCCGGCGCCCATGATGCCGCCGGAGCAGACCTGGGTGGTGGAGAGGCCGAAGCCCATGTGCGAGGAGGTCAGGATGACGGTCGCGGCGGCCGACTCGGAGGCGAAGCCCTGCGGCGCCTTGATGTCGGCGAGGCCCTTGCCCATCGAGCGGATGATCCGCCAGCCGCCCATGTAGGTGCCGAGCGCGATCGCGGCGCCCGCGGAGATGATCACCCAGGTGGGCGGCAGCGCGCCGTGCGGCAGGGCGCCGACCGACACCAGGGTCAGGGTGATGATGCCCATCGTCTTCTGGGCGTCGTTGGTGCCGTGCGCGAGCGAGATCAGCGAGGACGAGAAGATCTGGCCGGTCTTGAAGCCCTTGGTGGCGGTGGTCTCGTTGCCCTTGCGGGTGATCGCGTAGGCCAGCTTGGTGGCGCCCCAGGAGGCCAGGCCGGCGACCAGCGGGGAGGCGATCGCCGGGATCAGGATCTTGGAGAGGACGGTGTCGAAGTTGACGCCGTTCATGCCGACACCGACGACGGTGGCGCCGATCAGGCCGCCGTACAGCGCGTGCGAGGAACTGGACGGCAGGCCGCGCAGCCAGGTCAGCAGGTTCCAGAGGATCGCGCCCGCCAGTGCGGCGAAGATGATCTCGGGGTGGATGCCGCTCTTCTCGTTGACGATGCCGCCGGAGATGGTGGTGGCGACCTTCACGGACAGGAACGCGCCCGCGAAGTTGAGGACGGCCGCGATGGTGACCGCGACCTTCGGCCGGAGGGCTCCCGTCGCGATGGAGGTGGCCATCGCATTGGCGGTGTCGTGGAACCCGTTGGTGAAGTCGAAGGCGAGCGCCGTGATGATCACAACGGCTACCAGGAACGAGATGTGTTCCATACCCAAACAATCGTCGTAGTTGTCGCACGGACGTTGGTGTCGTCGCGACCGTAGGTCTGTTTGGTAAACGGAAGGTGAACTGAGCCGGGAATCGTGGTTCCGCTGGTGTCCCGGTGGTGTCCGGAAGCTTTCGGAAGGGTGTCGGCGGTCGCGCTGAGCTGGACATTAGCGAAGTTCGCCCCGGTTCGCTCCGGTTTGCTGAGAGCTGTCTCACAGATCAACCCAGAATTAACCTCCCAGTCCGGATGCACCCTGTTTCCGGTGAGTAACCCGTGGGAGGATCTGCGGGATCCGGGGACGCCGGTGACAGGCTGGGGCGGGGAGGACCAACCCATGGGCGGGGCTGCACAGCGCACTGAAACGGCAGTCGTACGGCCCTGGCTGCGGGCGGCACTGCGCTGCGGAGCCGCCCTCGCGGCCGCCGCGCTCGCCCTCCCGCTCGCCGCGCAGGCCGCGTACGCCGCCCCCGACCCGGGCGCCTCGATCACCGCGGCCAGCCCGGGCGACGACCCGCTCGCCGCCGCCAAGGCCACCCTCGGCCCGCTGCTCGACCAGCTGCACGCGCTCTACCAGAGCGCCGAGACCGCCACCGAGCAGTACAACGGCGCCGTCGCCAAGGTCGCCGAGCAGCAGGCCGCGCTCACCGACCTCCAGGGCCGGATGGACCGCCAGCAGAAGCAGGTCGACGCCGGCACCGACATCGCCTCCCAGCTCGCCGCCGCCCAGTACCGCAACGGCGCCGCCTCCGCCTACGCCGAACTGCTGCTCTCCAAGGACCCGTACGAGGCCGTCACCATCGCGGAACTGCTCACCGCCGCCAGCCGCTCGCAGTCCGAGTTCCTGGACCGGCTGAAGACCGACCGCGAGGCCCTCGCAGGCCTGACGAAGCAGACCGAGGACGCGCTCAAGACCTCCCAGACGCTGGTCACCCAGCAGGACGCCGCCAAGGCCAAGGTCGCCACCGACCTCGCCTCCGTCGAGCAGCTGGTCTCCTCGCTCACCGGCGCCCAGCGCACCGAACTGGAGAAGCTGGAGAAGGCCAAGGCCGACGAGGCCCAGCTCCTCTTCCTCGCCTCCGGCGTCCTCGGCAAGGGCGAGCGCACCCCGTCGGCGGCCGGCCGCACCGCCATCGCCTTCGCGCTCGCCCAGCTCAACAAGCCGTACCTGTGGGGCGGCGCGGGGCCGGACTCCTACGACTGCTCGGGCCTCACCTCGCAGGCCTGGCTGCACGCCGGGCTGCCGATCCCGCGCACCAGCCAGGAGCAGTGGGCCCAGCTCCCGCACATCGCGCTGAACCAGCTCCGCCCCGGCGACCTGGTCATCTACTTCGAGGGCGCCACGCACGTCGCGATGTACATCGGCGGCGGGCTGGTCGTCCAGGCACCCCGGCCGGGCGCCGTCATCAAGGTGTCGCCGATCGGCTCGATGCCGATCCTCGGGGCGGTGCGGCCCGACCCGTCCGGCGCGGCGGACGAGGCCGGCGGCAGCTGGAAGGTGCCCGACCTGCCCGCCGGCTGGGACACCGTCACCCCGATCGCGCCCAGCCCGGCCAACCAGGTCCCGGCCGCCCCGGCCCCCGGCACGCCCGCCAACCCGCCGGCCACCCCGGGTACGCCGTCCACCACCCCGGGCACGCCCGCGGACACCGGCACCGGTACGCCGTCCGGCACCGGGAGCGGAACGCCCGCCGACCCGGGGACGCCGTCCGGCACCGGCACCACCGCCCCCGGCACGCCCACGCCGACCCCGACCGGGACGGGCACGCCCACCCCGACCGGGACGGGCACCCCGACGCCGACCGGCACGGGCCCGGCGACGCCCGCCCCGACCGGCACCGGCACCGGCACCCCGGGTTCCACCGGCACCGCGGCCTCCACCACCACCGGCTCGGCGAGCGCCGGAGCCCCGGGCAGCGCCACCGCGACACTGCCGCTCGGCGGCAACTAGGCCCTAGGCCCGGACAGGACCTGAGCCATGACGAAGGCCGCCCGGCGTCCACGGACACCGGGCGGCCTTCGCGTGCGTCACGCCGGGGCGCCGGTGTCCGGCTCGAAGCGGACGACCACGGCCTTGGAGGTCGGCGTGTTGCTGATGTCGGCGGTGGAGTCCAGCGGGACGAGCACGTTGGTCTCCGGGTAGTAGGCCGCCGCGCCGCCGCGGGCCACCGGGTAGTGGACCACCCGGAAGTGCGGGGCGCGCCGCTCGACGCCGTCCCGCCACTCGCTCACCAGGTCGACGAAGGCGCCCTCGGCCAGGCCCAGTTCGGCGGCGTCGGCCGGGTTGACCAGGACGACCCGGCGGCCGCCCTTGATGCCCCGGTAGCGGTCGTCCAGGCCGTAGATGGTGGTGTTGTACTGGTCGTGCGAGCGCAGCGTCTGCAACAGCAGGCGGCCCGGCGGGACCTCGGGGGCGGTGAGCGGGTTGACGGTGAAGTTGGCCTTCCCGGTCGCGGTGGGGAAGGTCCGGGAGTCGCGCGGGCCGTGCGGCAGGGTGAAGCCGCCGGGGCGGCGGACCTTCTCGTTGTAGTCCTCGAAGCCGGGGACGACCCGGGCGATCCGGTCCCGCAGGGTGTCGTAGTCGGCGGCGAAGTCCTCCCACGGCACGGTGTCCCCGGGGCCGAGGACGCTGCGGGCGAGCCGGCAGACGATCGCGGTCTCGGAGAGCAGGCCCGGGGCGGGCGGGCGCAGGCCGCCGCGCGAGGAGTGCACCTGGCCCATCGAGTCCTCGACGCTGACGAACTGGGCGCCGGCGCCGCTGACGTCCCGGTCGGTGCGGCCCAGGGTGGGCAGGATCAGTGCGCGGGCGCCGGTGACCACGTGCGAGCGGTTGAGCTTGGTGGAGACGTGCACGGTCAGCCGGCAGCGGCGCATCGCCGCCTCGGTGACGTCGGTGTCCGGGGTGGCCGCGACGAAGTTGCCGCCCATCGCGAAGAACACCCCGACCCGGCCGTCGCGCATCGCCCGGATGGTGTCCACCGAGTCGAGGCCGTGCGCGCGCGGCGGCTCGAAGCCGAACTCCTTGCCGAGCGCGTCCAGGAAGGCCGTCGAGGGCCGCTCGAAGATGCCCATCGTCCGGTCGCCCTGGACGTTGCTGTGCCCGCGCACCGGACAGACCCCGGCGCCCGGGCGGCCGACGTTGCCGCGCAGCAGCAGGAAGTTGACCACCTCGCGGATGGTCGGGACGGCGTGCTTGTGCTGGGTGAGGCCCATCGCCCAGCAGACGATGATCTTCCGGGAGCCCAGCACCAGCCGGCCGAGCTCCTCGATCTGCTCCCACGGCAGGCCGGTCGCGGCGAGCACCTCGGCGCGGTCGGTCGCGCCCGCCTGCGCCTCGAACTCCTCGAAGCCGTGGCAGTGTTCGGTGACGAAGGCGCGGTCGACGCCGTCCTGCTCCAGGATCATCCGGTTGAGCGCGCGGAACAGCGCCAGGTCCCCGCCGAGGCGGATCTGCAGGAACAGGTCGGTCAGCTTGGTGCCGTGGCCGACCAGGCCGCGCGCGTGCTGCGGGTTCTTGAAGCGCTCCAGGCCGGCCTCCGGCAGCGGGTTCACGCTCACGATGGTGGCGCCGGCCCGCTTGGCGCGCTCCAGCGCGGAGAGCATCCGGGGGTGGTTGGTGCCCGGGTTCTGGCCGGCCACGATGATCAGGTCGGCCTGGTAGAGGTCCTTGAGGCTGACGCTGCCCTTGCCGACGCCGAGCGTCTCGGTGAGCGCCGAACCGGACGACTCGTGGCACATGTTGGAGCAGTCCGGCAGGTTGTTGGTGCCCAGCCGGCGGGCGAACAGCTGGTACGCGAAGGCGGCCTCGTTGCTGGTCCGCCCGGAGGTGTAGAAGGCGGCGCCGTCCGGGGTGTCCAGGGCACGCAGCTCCTCGGCGATCAGTGCGAAGGCGTCGTCCCAGGAGACCGGCGTGTAGTGGGTGGCGCCCTCGTCGAGCAGCATCGGCTGGGTGAGGCGGCCCTGCTGGCCCAGCCAGTAGCCGGAGCGCTCGGCCAGTTCGGCGACCGGGTGGGCGGCGAAGAACTCGGCGCGGATCCGGCGCTCGGTGGCCTCCTCGGCGACGGCCTTGGCGCCGTTCTCGCAGAACTCCGCCGTGTGCGTCTTGCCCGGTTCCGGCCAGGCGCAGCCGGGGCAGTCGAAGCCGTCCGGCTGGTTGACCTTGCGCAGCGTGGCGAGGGTGCGTAGGGGGCCCATCTGCTCGGCGGCCATCCGCAGGCTGTGGCCGACCGCGGGCAGCCCGGCCGCCGCGTGCTGGGGCGCGGACACCTCGGGGGCGTCCTGCGCCGGGTCGCTCTGCGGGGCCTGCTTGGCCATGACCGCTTCTCCTCGGCTCTGCTCGTCCGGCGGCCGTGACACCGGGGTGACACCGGGCCCGCCGGGCCCGCCGCTTCGGCGCGGGGGCTGAGGGCCCATCCTTCCATCCGGGTACGGACGGGGGGAGGGGGGTCGAACGGGTCTTCGGGCCCCGAACCTGCGACCGGGCCGCTCCCGGGGCCCGCCGTCAGGCCCCCCTCGTCCGGCCGGAGGGCGGGCGCGGCGGTGGCGGGGTGCGCTGACCGCACGGCGGAGCAGGGGCGGCGACCGCCGACCGCGCGGCGAGGCGGGTGCCCTGGCGGCGGCGGGCGGGCGGGGGATCGACGACGGGCCCCGGGGCGGCGGCCGGGAGCGCGGCCAGCGCCCGCAGCAGCGCGCGGGCGGCGGCGTCGTTCTGACGGAATCCCGGGGAATCGGTGCGGGGCCGGGCGAAGGCGGCGGCGGCGCGCAGGCTGGTGTGCGGGCCGAGTGCGGTGCGCCGCGGGTGCGGGGCGCCGCCCAGGGCCGGGTCGAGCAGTCGGCTGTCGCCGGGGGCGATGGTGACCAGGCCGGAGCGGTGGGTGTACTCCTCGTCGGCGACCACCTCCTCCACGAGCCGCCCGGCGCGGTGCAGTTCGCGCAGCACCGGGTCGAGGGTGCGGGTCAGCTGGTGCTTGGGCAGGTACGCCTCGACCAGGGCGGTGGCGGCGATGCGGTGGCCCGGCACGGTGTCGCCGCCGGCCCGCCAGGTGCCGGTGGCCTCGTCCCGTTCGACCCGGACGCCCGCGCCCAGGAAGCGCACGATCCCGGCCTCGGAGAGGGCGAGCAGCTGGCGCAGCCGGAAGCCGGGCGGGCCGGAGGCGAGGTAGCTGAAGTAGCCGAAGAACCACCCGTCCACCTCTTCGGCGACCGAGCGGGCGGTGAGCCGGCCGGTCGCGAGGATGCGCGGGAGCTGGCCGAACAGCGAGAGCAGGGCGAGGAAGGCGCCGAGGTCGGCGCTGTGCGCGGGGTCGGCGCGGCGGTCGGCGTCGGCGGTGACGTAGGCGCGCAGGTGCTGCTGGAGTTCCTCGGCGGAGCCGAGTTCGAGGCCGGCCAGCGGGTGGTCGAGCCGTTCGAAGTCGATCCGGTCGGCCGGGTCGGGTACCGCCTCGGCGACCAGGGCGGCCAGGTCGGGGGAGTACCAGTCGTGCCGGTCGAACCGGGCCAGGAACTCCGGCCAGGGCAGCGCGGTGCGCTCGGGGTGGGCGTGGAACAGCTCGTGGTAGTGCCCGAAGGCGGTCTCCTTGGCCATCAACGGCCAGAAGTCGCGCCGGAGTTCGAGCGGCCCGTCGGCGGCGAGGACGGCGTCCACGGCGGCCGCGTCGAAGTACCGGGGGAGCGGGGCGGGCGGCCCCTGGAGTCGGTAGTCGGTCTTGGAGTGGTACGGGACGCCGCGCCGGGAGCCGAGGTGCAGCACCGGTTCGCGGCCGGACGGGCGGTAGCGCAGCCCGTCCCCGGTGGGCTCGAAGCGGCCGCCGCGCCCTTCGGTGAGCAGGGCGACCAGGTCGACGGAGGCCAGGCCGAGGCCGCGCAGCACGACGTGCTCGCCGGGGGCGATGCCGTCCAGGTCGGCGTCGGCGGAGTAGGCGGGCGGGAGGTGGAAGCGGCCGTGCCGGACGGCGAAGCCGGCGTCGGCGGCGTACCGGGGGTGCGGGGTGGAGTCGAGGTGGCCGAGGGTGAGGGCGACGTGGTCGGCGGTGAGCGTCCGGCCGGTGAGGTGGACGGTCTGCGGGCCGTCGGGCGGGCCGTCGATCCGCCGGACGGTGTCCCGGTGCACGGTGACCGTGACGTGCGGCGGCAGGTCGGCGACGGCGCGGCGGAACGCCCAGTCCAGGTAGGCGCTCTGGGCCCGGCGGGTGGGGAAGTCGGTGGGCGCGAGGGTGTCCAGTTCGGCCCGGACGGCCGGGTCGGCGACCTCCCGGTAGGGCGCGAACTCCCGCCGCCGGAGCGCCCATTGGGCCAGCGAGGGGCCCGGGCGGACCGGCCCGTCGATGGTCGAGCGCTCGTCGGTGAACATGGTGACGTCCTCGGCCATCGAGTTCATCCGCAGCAGCGGGGACTGCTCGTGGCGCCAGATCCGGCCCGCGCCGGGCGGGTGCGGGTCGACCAGGTGGACGTGCAACGGGCGTTCGGCGGGCAGGAGTTCGGCCGCGTTGGCGGCGATCCGTTCCAGCAGCCCGGTGCCCCGCGGGCCCGCGCCGACGATCACGAGGGTGTTCATGCCGCCACCTCGCGCAGCCGTCGCAGGGCGGCCCGGGTCCGCTGGAGCGGGGTGGGCGGCAGGCCGTCCCGGGTGGCGCCCTTGGCGTAGTGGCGCTCGACGTAGTACTGGCCGACGGACAGCAGGGTGGTGACCACCAGGTACCAGATGGTGGCGACCACCAGCATCGGGATGACCCGGTACGACTGCAGGTAGACCAGCTGCACCGAGTAGAGCAGGTCGGAGACGGCCAGCACGCTGACGATGCTGGTGCCCTTGAGTGCGCTGATCAGCATGTTCCCGGCGGTCGGCACGATCGAGCGCATCGCCTGCGGGACGACGATCCGGCGCAGCACCCGCCACCGGCCGAGGCCGAGCGCCGAGGCGGCCTCCAGCTGGCCGCGGTCGACGGACAGGATGCCGCCGCGGATCACCTCGGCGGCGTACGCGGTCTCCAGCAGGGTGAGGCCGATGACGGCGGTGAGGGTGGGGCCGATCAGGTTGACGGTCTTGACGGTGACGAACTCGGGGCCGAACGGGATGCCGAGGCCGAGGGTCGGGTAGAGCGCGCCGATGTTGAAGAAGAACAGCAGCTGCACCAGCGGCGGGGTGGAGCGGAAGATCCAGATGTAGCCCCAACTCAGGGTGCGCAGCACCGGGTTGCCGGACATCCGCATGACGGCGAGGCCGGTGCCGAGGACGAAGCCGAGGGCGAGGGTGACGGCGGTGAGCCAGAGGGTCAGGGTGAGGCCGTTGAGCACCGACCCGGCGGTGAACCAGTCGGCGACCACGTCCCACTGGAAAGCCTTGTTGCGCACCACGGAGTTGACGGCCATCGCGGTCAGCAGCAGCGCGATCCCGGCGCAGACCCACTGCCCGGGTCGGCGGCGGGCGACGATCCGGGCGCCGGGGTCGGGCGGTGGGCCGGGGAGGTCGGGGGCTGAGGTGGAGGCGGGGGTGGGCGTGGAGCGGGCGGGGAGGAGGTCCTGCGGGCTGGCCATGGCGGCGGCTCCTGGCGGAGGTGCGGGCGGGCGGGAGGTACGGGTGTGGTCACGTACGGCCGTCGCACCGGCCCGTGTCCCTCAACACGGCCGGCGCTGTGCACTGCACTCCGCCGTGATCGTACGCATGCGCGATCGACGGCTGTCAAGGGTGGTCCGGGCCCTGGCCGGGGCCCGGCGCGGACCGGTCGCAGGGCGACAGGAGATCGCAACAGAGCGGCAATGATGGATGGTTGACGGACCACTTGGCAGGCTGTTCAACTTGAGGCCATGTACGCCGAGCAGCCCCTGGTCACCCGCGACCACATCGACTTCGGTCGGGTGTGGTCCGCGGCGTGTCGCGGCTGACCCGGCAGCGGGCCGCCCGTCCGGCCCTCTGATCTCCCGCGGGGACCCCTCCCTCGGTCTGCCCCGCCGCGGGCCGGGACCAGCCGTCCGCAGCTGACGGCGTCCCAGGCGCACGCTGCCGTCCGACGACCGCGCACTGAACTCCGGCAGTACTCCCTCGTCCACGCCTGCCTCCCACCTCCTCCCGCCGCGCGAGCGCCGACCCCGCCGTCGGCGCGGCCGCCGCGCACCCGTGTTCACGGCCGCCCCGCCCCGGCCGGCTCCGGCCTGCCCACCCGCAGTCCACCGGACTCCGCTCACCCCGAAAGGTTCCGCCATGCCCGTCGAATTCCTCGGTATCGCCGCCACCGGCGACGGCTCGGAGACCACCCCCCGCTCCACCGCCGCCTTCGACCGCGACTACACCCTGCGGCTGGCCCGGGCCCACGAGGACCACGGCTGGGACCGGGTGCTCTTCGCGTACGGTGCCGGCTCCCCGGAACCCGCGGCCGCGGCGGCCTTCCTCGCCTCGCACCTGGACCGGCTGCAGATCCTGCTGGCGCACCGGCCGAACGTCTCCTACCCGACCTTCGCCGCCAAGACCTTCGCGACCCTGGACCAGATCAGCGACGGGCGGCTGACCGTCCACTTCATCACCGGCGGCAGCGACCACGAGCAGCAGCGCGAGGGCGACTTCCTGTCCAAGGACGAGCGCTACGAGCGCACCCGCGAGTACATCGGCATCGTCAAGAAGGCGTGGACCAGCCGGGAGCCCTTCGACCACGAGGGCGCCCACTACCGCTTCAACGACTTCGTCTCCGACGTCTTCCCCGTCCAGCAGCCGCGCCCCGGGGTCTCCTTCGGCGGCTCCTCGGACGCCGCCTACGCGGCCGGCGGCGCCGAGGCGGACGTCTACTGCCTGTGGGGCGAGCCGCTGGCCCGCACCGCCGAGCAGATCGAGCGGGTGAAGGAGGCGGCCCGGGCCGCCGGGCGCACCGACGTGCCGCGGATCCAGGTGGCGTTCCGGCCGATCATCGCGCCGACCGAGGAACTGGCCTGGGAGAAGGCGCACCGGACGGTGGCCGCGATCAAGGCCCGCCGGGAGTCCGGGGATCTCGTCCGCCGGGGCCGCCCGCTCGGCGCCACAGCGCCTGAAAACACTGGTTCCCAGCGGCTGATCGAGATCGCCGAGGCCGGCGAGCGCTACGACCGCGCGCTGTGGACCCCGACCGCCGCGGCCACCGGCGGGGCCGGCAACTCCAACGCCCTGGTCGGCACCCCGGAGACGGTCGCCGAGGCGCTGCTCGACTACTACGACCTCGGCGTGGACATCCTCTCCGCCCGCGGCTACCACCTGCTCGACGACGCGATCGACTTCGGCCGCCACGTCATCCCGATCGTCCGCGAGGAGGTCGCCAAGCGCGACGCCGCCAAGGCCGCGGCGGTGGCCGAGCGCGCCGAGCGGGACCGGCACCAGCTGATCGCGGTGCAGGCGTGAGCGCTCCGGACCGGGAGGCGGGCCCGGCGGCCGGGTTCCGCCGGGTCACCATCGACGACCCGCTGGTCGAGCCGCTGCTGCGCGAGCTCACCCACGAGTACGTCAGCCGCTACGGCCCCGAGGCGCGCCAGGAGATGACCCGCTACCCCCGGGACGCCTTCGCCGAGCCGCACGGCGTCCTGCTGCTCCTGCTGGAGGACGGCGAGCCCGTCGCCGGCGGCGCGTACAAGCGGTACGACGAGCGCACCGCCGAGCTGAAGCGGATGTGGACGCACTCCGCGCACCGCCGCCGCGGCCTGGCCCGCCGGGTGCTGGCCGAGCTGGAGCGGACGGCGGCCGCCGCCGGCTACGCCCGGATCTACCTCACCACCGGTCCGCGCCAGCCCGAGGCCAGGGGCCTCTACCTGGCGTCCGGCTACACCCCGCTGTTCGACGTCGCCGCCGACCCCCTGACGATCGGCCCGCTCCCGTTCGAGAAGCACCTGCCGGTGCTGGCTCCGACCCCCTGAAAGGCCCCCCGTGAGAAGCACCACCGTCCGCCGCCGCCTGCTCGCGGCCACCGCCCTGCTGCCGGTGCTGGCGCTGGCCGCGTGCGGCTCGGACCCGAAGATCGCGGGCCCGGCGGGGGCGAGCGGGCCCGCCGCCACCGCCGTCTCCCAGGACGTCGTCTCCGGCCTCGCGAAGTCGGACGCCGCCGCCGCGCTGCTGCCCGAGGAGGTCCGCAAGGCCGGCACGCTGACCTTCGGCGCGTCCTTCGGCTCGCCGCCCACCGCCTTCTACGCCGACCAGGCCACCAAGAAGCCGGCCGGGATCGACGTGGACTTCACCGATGCGGTGGCCAGGCTGCTCGGGCTGACCGTGCAGCGCCAGGAGGCCGCCTTCGAGACCATCCTGCCCGCCCTGGACAGCGGCAAGTTCGACGTCGGCACCGGCAACTTCGGGGTCACCACGGCCCGGTTGAAGACCATCGACTTCGTCACCTACATCGACGACGGCCAGGGCTTCGCGGTCCGCAAGGACAACCAGGCCGTCCAGCCGGTCACCGACCTGCTCCAGCTCTGCGGGCTGACCATCGGCACCGGCGCCGGCACCACCTTCGAGACCACGCTGAACGCGAAGCGCACCGCCTGCACCGACGCCGGGAAGAAGCCGTACGAGGTCAGGGCGTTCAGCGACCCCGGGGCCGTGCTCACCGGCCTCCAGCAGGGCCGGGTCGACGTCCTGATGTCCACCATCAACGGCCTGCGCTACCAGGCCGCGCAGGAGGCCTCCGGGACGCGCTTCCTCGGCGAGTTCCACCGGCTGGACGTCGGCTTCGCGTTCAAGAAGGGCTCGAAGCTCACCCCGGCCTTCCAGGCGGCGGTCAACCAGCTGATCAAGGACGGGACGTACGAGCGGATCCTCAGGAAGTGGGGGGTCGCCGAATCGGCGATCAAGGAGTCCCTGATCAGCCCGCCCGAACACCAGTGATCCCCGGGTCTGCCGAAGGAGCCTCCCGATGACCGCCAGCACCACCGCGACGTCCCAAGCCCAAGCCCAAGCCCAGGCCCAGGCCCAGGCCCCGACCCCGGCTCGGGCCGAGCGGGCACCGGCGACCGGACCCGATCCCGGTCCGGGCTCCGGCCCCCGCCTGGACCTCGACGAACTGGCCGCTCTGCGGGCCGTCCCCGCCCGGCACCCCTGGCGCTGGGGGATCGGGGTCGCCGCCCTCGTCGTGCTCGCCCAGTTCGCCCACGGCCTGGCCACCAACCCCGGCTGGGACTGGGCCACCTTCCGGCTCTACTTCACCGCCGACACGATCGTCCAGGCGGTCGGCCGCACCCTCGAACTCACCGTCTACGGCACCGGGCTGGGCTTCCTGCTGGGCGCCGTGGTGGCCGCGATGCGGTTGTCCCGCAGCGCGATCCTCCAGTCCATCGCCTGGGCGTACGTGTGGGTGTTCCGCTCGATCCCGCTGATCGTCCAGCTGGTGTTCTGGTTCAACCTGTCGTACCTCTACAAGCGGTTCGGGATCGGCATCCCGTTCGGCCCGACCTTCGGGGACTTCGAGACGGTCGGCGTGCTGAGCGCGCTCGGCGCCGCCGTGCTCGGCCTAGGGCTGCACCAGGCCGCGTTCGCCGCCGAGATCATCCGCGGCGGCGTCATCGCGGTGGACTCCGGCCAGCGGGAGGCCGCCACCGCGCTCGGCATCCCGCGCTGGCGCCAGAGCTGGCGGATCGTGCTGCCGCAGGCGATGCGCGGCATCCTGCCGGCCGCCGCCAACGAGGTGATCTCGCTGCTCAAGGGCACCTCGGTGGTCTACGTGATGGCCATCGGCGAGCTCTTCTACCAGGCCCAGGTGGTCTACGGCCGGACCGGCCGGGTGGTGCCGCTGCTGATGGTCGCCACCGTCTGGTACGTGCTGCTGACCACGGTGCTGTCCATCGGCCAGTACTACGTCGAGCGCTACTTCGCCCGCGGCGCGCAGCGCACCCCGCCGCCCACCCCGCTCCAGCGCGCCCGGGCCTTCGTCCGGAGCCTGCCCGCCCGCACGCCGACCACCCGCACGCCGACCACCCGCGCAGCGACCGCCCGCACCACCGGAGGACGTCGATGACCACGCTCACCAGGACCGAACCGGCGGCCGCACCGATGGTGCAGGTCCGCGGCCTGCACAAGAGCTTCGGGCCACTGGAGGTGCTGCGCGGCCTCGATCTGGACGTCCCGGCCGGCTCGGTCACCGTGGTGCTCGGCCCGTCCGGCTCCGGCAAGTCCACGCTGCTGCGCGCGATCAACCACCTGGAGAAGCTCGACGGCGGCTACGTCGCCATCGACGGCGAGCTGATCGGCTACCGGCGCTCCGGCGACCGGCTGTACGAGCTCAAGGAGCGCGAGGTGCTGCGCCAGCGCACCCACATCGGCTTCGTGTTCCAGAACTTCAACCTGTTCCCGCACCTCACCGTGCTGGAGAACCTGGTCGAGGCGCCGATCGCCGCGCTGCGCCGCCCCAGGGCCGAGGCCAGGGCGACGGCGTTGGCGCTGCTGGAGCGGGTCGGGCTGGCGGACAAGGCCGCCGCGTACCCCCGGCAGCTCTCCGGCGGCCAGCAGCAGCGGGTGGCGATCGCCCGGGCGCTGGCCCTGGAGCCGAAGGTGCTGCTGTTCGACGAGCCCACCTCGGCGCTCGACCCGGAGCTGGTCGGCGAGGTGCTGGACGTCATCAAGGACCTCGCCCGGACCGGCACCACCATGATCGTGGTCACCCACGAGATCGGCTTCGCCCGCGAGGTCGCCGACACCGTCGTCTTCATGGACGGCGGCGTGGTGGTCGAGCAGGGCCCGCCGGCCGAAGTCCTGGACCGCCCCCGGCACGAACGCACCCGGGCCTTCCTCGCCAAGGTGCTCTGAGCCGAGGTGCTCTGAGCCGAGGTGCCCTGAACCGAGGGCCTCCAGCCCTTCCCGCCGCACCGAAACCCCCTTCACCGAGCAGGAGTTCCGCCATGCCCCTACCCCGCCGCGCCCTCGTGACCGCCGCCGGCGCGCTCGCCGCCGCCCTCGCCCTGACCGCCTGCGGCGGCGCGTCCTCGGGGGCCACGGCGGAACTCGCCCCGGCCAAGGGCAGCACCGCGCCGAACGGCGCCGTGGTGAACCTGACGGCCGACCAGAACCGGGTGACCACGGCCAAGGTCGACGCGATCGCGGCGCTCGTCCCGGAGGAGATCAGGAGGAGAGGGACCCTGGCCGTCGTCGACTCCCTCGGCACCACCCCGCCGCTGGACTTCTACGCCAACGACGACAGGACCATCATCGGCGTCGAGCCGGACATCGCCACCCTGGTCGGCAACGTGCTCGGCCTCAAGGTCGAGTTCAACCCGGTCTCCTGGGAGAACATCTTCGTCGGCCTGGACAGCGGCAAGTACGACGTCGGCCTCTCCAACATCACCGTCACCGAGGCGCGCAAGGAGAAGTACGACTTCGCCACCTACCGGCTGGACGTCCTCGGCTTCGAGGCCAGGAAGGGCAGCGGCCTCAAGGTCACCGGCGCCAAGGACCTGGCGGGCAGGTCGGTGGGCGTCTCCTCCGGCACCAACCAGGAGAAGCTGCTGATCTCCTGGAGCGAGGAGAACACCAGGAACGGCCTCAAGCCGATCGACATCAAGTACTTCCAGGGCGCCGAGTTCTACCTGGCGCTCTCCTCCGGCCGGATCGACGCCTACGTCGGCCCCAATCCCAACCTGGCCTTCCACGTCGCGCAGACCGGCGAGACCGAGATCGTCGGCACCTACTCGGGCGGCGGCGCGGACGTCCTCGGCAAGATCGCCGCGACCACCCGCAAGGGCAGCGGGCTGGTCCAGGCGCTCAACGGGGCGCTGAACGAGGTGATCAGGAACGGCAGTTACGGTCAGGTGCTCAAGCGCTGGGGCCTGGACAACGAGGCGGTGCCGACCTCCGAGGTCAACCCGCCCGGGCTGCCCAAGCCGTAGGGCCCGTCCGTTCACCCGTTCGCCGCCCCCCGCCGCTATGGTGACCCCTCCGATCCGACGGCGAACACCGCCCGGACACGGCGGACTTGGGGGAGGACATGCAGCAGGGGGAGGTGCTCGACGGCCGGTACCGGCTGGACGAGTGGCTGGGCAGGGGCGGCTTCGGGGTGGTCTGGAAGGCGACCGACCAGCGGCTCGACCGCGAGGTCGCGGTCAAGCTGCTGCTGGCGGAGCACGCCGCCGACCGGGAGGCCGTCGGGCGGTTCGTCCGCGAGGCCCGTACGGCCGGCGGCCTCTCCAATCCGCACATCGTGACCGTGTACGACTACGGCCTGGTCGCGACCGCCACCGGGGGGACCCACTACCTGGTGCTGGAACTGGTCCGCGGCCGGGCCCTGTCCGACATCCTCAAGGACGGTGTCCCGGACCAGGAGGCCGCGCTGAAGTGGATGCGCCAGGTCTGCAAGGCGCTGGACGCCGCGCACCGCTCGGGCGTCGTCCACCGCGACATCAAGCCCGAGAACGTGATGGTCGACGCGGGCGGCAAGGCCAAGGTGCTGGACTTCGGCATCGCCCGGCTGCTCACCCAGTCCGCGGTGCTCACCTCCACCGGCAGCGTGGTCGGCACCGTCCCGTACCTGGCGCCCGAGTGCTGGTCCGGCGCCGCCGTGGACGGCCGGGCCGACCTCTACGCGCTCGGCGTCATGCTGTACGAACTCTGCACCGGGCGGCGCCCGTTCCGCGCCTCCTCGGCCGCCGAGTACATGTACAAGCACCTGGAGGAGACCCCGCCCCGGGTGCGCAGCACCGATCCGGCGCTGGCCGACCTGGTCGCCGGGCTGCTCGCCAAACGGCCCGCGGACCGGCCGGCCACCGCCGCCGAGGTGCTGGAACGGCTGCGCCGGATCCGGCCCGGGGTGCTCCGCCCGGACGACCCCAGCCCGGAGCAGCTGCGCCGCCGGGCCGACCAGGCCTGGCTACGCGGCGCGCAGGGCGCCCCCGGGGAGGCCGTCGAGATGCTCACCGCGCTCATCCCCGACCTCGCCCGGATCTGCGGCCCGGCCGACCCGCGCACCCTGCGCACCTGCCACGACCTGGCCCTGTGGCTGGCCCAGGACGGCAGCCCGGGCGCCGCCGTCGCGCTGCTGCGCGAGTTGGCCGCGGAGCCGGCCGCCGAACCGGACGTCCGGGCCGACGCGCTGCGCGACCTCGACCGCTGGCACCGGGAGGCCGCCCGGAGCGGGCCGGGCCGGCCGCGGGCGCTGAGCCTGGCCGGCCTGCTCGGCGGCGGTCCGCAGGGCGGCTGAGGGCCCTCGGCGCCGTACGGGCGGGAGGCTGTCAACCGTGCGGGCCGCTGATTCGGCGTCTGCGGCGACTGCGGGAATTGAGAGGAATCCGCCCACCGGGACGGTCTGGTTCACGGCCGGTGGCGTTGATATACCTCGTTGCCAGAGTCGGGTGCGGTGTCTTCGGCCGCCCCGGTGAGCTGCGACGAAAAGGCTGGTGACGGATCGATGAAGCTCCTCCGCGTCGGACCCCCGGGCGCCGAGCGCCCGGTCGTGCTGGGCCAGGACGGCATCGGGTACGACCTCTCCGGGCGTGCCCGGGACATTGACGGGGCCTTCCTGGCCGGGCTGGACACCGCCGCCCTGGCGCGGGACGTGGCCGCCGGGGCGCTGCCCCGGGTGGACCTCGCCGGGCAGCGGGTGGGCGCGCCGGTCGCGCGCCCGGGCAAGGTGGTCGGCATCGGGCTCAACTACCGCGACCACGCCGCCGAGGCCGGGGTCGCGCCCCCGGACGAGCCGGTGATCTTCCTCAAGCCGAGCTGCACCGTGGTCGGCCCGTACGACGAGGTGCTGGTGCCGCGTGGCGGCGAGAAGACCGACTACGAGGCCGAGCTGGCCGTCGTGATCGGCCGCACCGCCCGCTACCTGGCCGGGCACGAGGAGGCCGCGGCGGTGATCGCCGGCTACACGATCGCCAACGACGTCACCGAACGGGCCTTCCAGTTCGAGCGCGGCGGCCAGTGGGACAAGGGCAAGTCGGCGGAGACCTTCACCCCGCTGGGGCCCTGGCTGGTCACCGCGGACGAGGTGGCCGACCCGCAGCAGCTGCCGCTGCGGCTGTGGGTCAACGGCGGGCTGCGGCAGGACGGCAACACCGGCAAGATGATCTTCCCGGTGCTCGAACTGGTCCGTTACGTCAGCCAGTTCATGGTCCTGGAGCCGGGCGACGTGATCGTCACCGGCACCCCGGCCGGCGTCACCCTGGGCCACCCCGGCACGCCGTTCCTGGCCCCGGGCGACATCGTCGAGATCGAGATCGAGGGCCTCGGCCGCCAGCGGCAGGTCCTCGGCAAGGCGCAGGGCGTGCCTGACACTCCCTGACAACCCCGCCGGCGCGGCACCGGCCGCCCCGACCCCGGGCCCGGGGGTCGGGTCACCGGGCCGCCAGCACCTCGCGCAGCCGCTCGGCCCGCGACGCCTGCGGCCCCTCCAGCGCGAGCAGCACGGCCAGCACCTGCGCGGTCTGCGGGTCGTGCAGCGCGGTCGCCGCCGCCATCGCCGTGAACTGGTCCACCAGCCAGTCGCGCAGCTCGTCCACCGGCAGCGTGCGCCCCTCGTCCAGCCAGGTCAGCGACGCGCCCTCGACCACCGCGATCCACGAGCGCACCAGCAGTGTCAGCCGGGGCCCGGCCTCCCGCACGCCGAGGTGCCGCAGGGTCCGCTTGAGCGCCGCCCGCCGGACGTCGTCGACGATCGCCGAGGTGCGGGCCGTCTCCACCACCGAACCGCCGCGCAGCAACGCCGAGTAGCCGGCGTCGTGCTCGGCCACGAAGGCGAAGTAGCCGTCCAGGACGGCTGCCAGCTGCTCGGACGGGGTCCCGGCCAGCGGGACGGTGAAGCGGCTGGTCAGCTCGTCGGCAGCGCTGCGCAGCGCGGCCTCGTACAACTGCTGCTTGCCGCCCGCGAAGTAGCGGTAGACCAGCGGGCGGGAGGCCCCGGCGGCCTCGGCGACGTCGTCCAGGCCCACCTCCTCGGGCGGCCGGGCGGCGAACAGTTCCAGGGCGACCGCGATCAGCTGTTCGCGGCGCTGCTGCACCGGCAGCCGCCGGTAGCCGGTGCGGCGCGGGCGGGGGCCGGGTGCGGCCGGGGCGGGCACCTGGTCGGTTGCCGTGGCGGGGCGGGCTTCCATGGCGGTCAGCGTAATGGGCGTGGGCCCGATCGGATCCTGTCGCGCGCGGCGGTTTCCCGAACGTGTGTTTGCGTGGGTCCGCCCGGCGGCGGTCGGCCGGTGCATGTCACCGATCGCCCGGTAAAGGCTTGCAATCGGCCCCCGCCGCGCCATGATGTCCGAATGGTTGAAGAACTGATCACCTCCGACGCCACCACCCCGCGCCGCGTCGCCGACGGTTACGTCCGGGCCCTGGCCGAACTCGACCCGCTGACCGCGGTCTACCTGGGGTTCAGCCCCGAGGACGACCGGTTGCCCGACCTCTCGCCGGCCGGTGCCGAGGCGATCGCCGACCTCGGCCGCCGCACCCTGGCGGCCCTCGCCGAGGCCGAACGCTCCGACGCCGCGCAGGACGAGGCGGAGCGCCGCTGCGCCCGCCTGCTGCGCGAGCGGCTGACCGCCTCCCTCGCCGTCCACGAGGCCGGGGAGAACTTCCGCGCGGTGCGCAACCTGGGCTCCCCGGTGCACGAGGTCCGGGACGTCTTCACTCTGATGGGGACGGACACCGAGGCCGAGTGGCAGGTGGTCGGCCGCCGGCTGGCCCGCGTGCCGCTCGCGCTGGCGCAGTACCGGGAGACGCTGGCCGCCGGCATCGAGCGCGGCCTGCTGTCCGGCCCGCGCCAGGTGGCCACCGTGGTCGGGCAGCTCGGCGAGTGGCTGGAGGGGGACGTGCCCGGCGGCTGGTTCGGCGTGTTCGTCCAGGGCGCGCCGGAGGGCCTGCGCGCCGAGCTGTCCGGGCCCGCGCTGGCCGCCGGGGAGGCGTTGGCCGCCCTGCGCGACTGGCTGCGCGACGTCTACGGCCCGGCCGCCGCCGACACCTCCGACACCACCGGCCGCGAGCGCTACCGCCGCTTCGTCCGCTTCTGGACCGGCTCCGACCTGGACCTGGACGAGGCCTACGCATGGGCCTGGGGCGAGTTCCGCGACCTGCTCGCGCAGATGGAGGCCGAGGCCGAGAAGGTCCGCCCCGGCGCCGGCCCGATGGCGGCGATGAAGTGGCTGGAGGCGGACGGCCCGGCCGTGGAAGGCGCCGAGGCCACCCGGGTGTACCTCCAGGAGCTGATGGACCAGGCGGTCCGGGACCTCCAGGGCACCCACTTCGACCTGGCCGAGCCGATCACCCGGGTCGAGTCGAGGATCGCCCCGCCCGGCAGTGCGGCCGCGCCGTACTACAGCGCGCCCTCGCTGGACTTCAGCCGTCCCGGGCGGACCTGGCTGCCGGCGCTCGGCCGGGAGCGCTTCCCGGTCTGGGACCTGGTCTCCACCTGGTACCACGAGGGCGTCCCGGGCCACCACCTGCAGCTCGCGCAGTGGAACTACGTCGCGGACCGGCTCTCCACCTACCAGGTCAGCCTGGGCGGGGTGAGCGCCAACCTGGAGGGCTGGGCGCTGTACGCCGAGCGCCTGATGGACGAGCTCGGCTACCTCACCGACCCGGGCCACCGCCTCGGCTACCTCAACGCGCAGATGATGCGCGCGCTGCGGGTGATCGTCGACATCGGCATGCACGCGGGCCTGGACTTCCCGGCCGACTCCCCGTACCTGCCGGGCGAGCCGGTCAGTCCGGAGGCGGCCCGGGAGTTCTTCGGCCGGTACTGCGGCCTGACCCCCGACTACCTGGACAGCGAGCTGGTCCGCTACCTGGGCATGCCCGGCCAGGCGATCGGCTACAAGCTGGGCGAGCGCGCCTGGCTGCGCGGCCGGGCGGCGGCGCGGGCGGCGCACGAGGCGCGCGGCGAGGAGTTCGACCTCAAGGCCTGGCACATGGCGGCGCTCTCGCAGGGCTCGCTGGGGCTGGACGACCTGGTCGAGGAGCTGTCCGCACTGTAGGGCGGCCGCCGGCCCCGGGTCTCGTCCGCGAGTCCCGGGGCCGCTGGTCCTTTGGCCCGAAAAGGTCGATTTGGTGAGGTTTTTCCTTGCCATCCGTCCGTGCGGGAGCTTCGCTTGAAGGCGACTGCGTGACTTCCCCGACTGCGTGACCCCTCCGTACCCCTCCGGAAGGCTGACCAGTGTCTGCGCGAACCGCCACCGGTCATGAGAACGCGGACAGCCGCCGCTGGTGGGCGCTGGCGGTCATCGCCGTCGCCCAGCTCATGATCGTCCTCGACGTCACCATCGTGAACATCGCGCTGCCGTCGGCCCAGCGGGACCTGGGCATCTCCGACGCCGACCGGCAGTGGGTGATCACCGCCTACACGCTCGCCTTCGGCGGCCTGCTGCTGCTCGGCGGACGGCTGGGCGACCTCTTCGGCCGCAAACGCGTCTTCACCGTCGGCCTGCTGGGTTTCGCCGCCGCCTCCGCCCTCGGCGGCTCGGCGGACGGCCCGGCCATGCTCTTCGGCGCCCGCGCCCTCCAGGGCGGGTTCAGCGCCCTGCTCGCCCCCTCGGCCCTGGGACTGCTCTCCACCACCTTCACGGACCCCAGGGAGCGCAGTACGGCCTTCGGCGTCTTCGGCGCGATCGCCGCCGGCGGCTCCGCGCTCGGCCTGATCCTGGGCGGGCTGCTGACCGAGTACCTGGACTGGCGCTGGTGCCTGTTCGTCAACGTCCCGATCGCCGCCGCCGCGGCCCTCGCGGCCACCGGCCTCCTGGAGCGCGACCACGCCGCCAGGGGGCGCCGGGTCCGGCTCGACCTGCCCGGCGCGCTGCTCGGCTGCGGCGGCCTGCTGGCGATCGTCTTCGGCACCTCCGAGGCCGTCACCCGGACCTGGGGCGACGGGCTGGTGCTCGGCTCGCTGGCCCTCGGCCTGGCGCTGCTCGCGGTGTTCGTCCTGGTCGAGAGGCGCACCGCGCACCCGCTGCTGCCGCTGCACATCGTCGCCGACCGCAACCGCGGCGGCGCCGCCCTCTCGGTCGGCCTGGCCATGATCGGCATGTTCGGCCTGTTCCTCTTCCTCACCTACTACCTCCAGGTCATCAAGCACTTCTCGCCGGTGCTGTCGGGCGTCTCCTTCCTGCCCATGACGGCCGCCATCGTGCTCAGCTCGACCGGCTTCGCGGCCCGGCTGATGACCAGGGTGCCGACCCGGAACCTGGTCTGCCCCGGGCTGCTGCTCGCCGCGGCCGGCATGGCCTGGCTGACCCGGATGACGGTGGACAGCCCGTGGGCCGGCACGGTGCTGCCCGCCGAACTGCTGCTCGGCTCCGGCATGGGCCTGGTCTTCATGCCGTCGATGAACCTGGCCACCCTCGGGGTCTCCCCGCGCGAGGCGGGCGCGGCCTCGGCCACCATCAACTCGGCCCAGCAGGTGGGTGGTTCGTTCGGCACGGCGCTGCTGAACACGGTCGCGGCCAGTGCCACCGCGTCGTTCCTGGCCACCCGGATCGCCTCGTCGCCGGCGGTGCGGGCCCAGGCCACGGTGCACGGCTACGTGGTCGCGAACTGGGTGTCGACGGGCGTCCTGCTGCTGGCCGCGCTGATCGCCTTCCGGGTGATCGACCACCGGCCGGCGCCCGCCGTGACGACCGTCGCCCCGGTCGAGGTGCAGGCGGGGGCCCACCCGGCCGTCCCGGCAGAGCCCCGACGAGAACCCTGAAATTTTCAGCAAGACCTTGCAGCCAACCTCCGGCGCCTGCTTGACTCCTGGCCACCGTCCAGGGACCAAGGAGGCGCCGTCGTGCTGCCCGAGTTCGACCTGCTCGTCGTCGGCGGCTCCGGCGTCGACACCATCGTCCGGGTGGACCGGCTGGAGGTCCCGCCCGGCGACTCGCTGTTCGTCGGACCCGTCCGCGACTACGTCGGCCACACCGGCAACGGCGTCGCCCTCGGCGCCCACCGCCTCGGCCTGCGCACCGCCTTCCTCGACTTCCTCGGCGACGACCCGCAGGGCGCCCTGGTCCGCGCCTCCTACGAGCGCCACGGCCTGCACTTCGCGCACCTGGTGAGCCCGCACGGCACCCCGCGCGGGGTCAACCTGGTGGACGCCGCCGGCCGCCGGTTCTCCTTCTTCGACGGCCGCCACCCCGCCGACCTGCGGCTGCCGCCCGAGTTCTACCTGCCGTACGCGCGGCGCAGCCGGCACGTCCACCTCTCCATCACCGGCGTCAACCGGGACATGTACGCCGACCTCCACCGGCTCGGCCGCACCACCTCCACCGACCTGCACGACTGGGACGGCAGCAACCCGCACCACCGCGACTACGCGCTCGGCTCGGACCTGGTGTTCCTCTCGGTGGCCGGCTGCCGCGGCCGGCACGAGCAGGTGATGCGCGCGATCCTCGCCGAGGGCCGCGCCGGTGTCGTCACCGCCACCGCGGGCGCCGACGGCTGCTACCTGCTCACCCGCGACGACGACGAGGTGCACCACCTCCCGGCCGTCGACCCGGGCCGCCCGGTGGTGGACACCAACGGCGCCGGGGACGCCTTCGTCGCGGGCTTCCTCGCCTCCTGGTTCCGGGGCCGCCCGCCGCTGGAGTGCGCCCGGGCCGGCTCGGTCGCCGGTGCCTTCACCTGCACCGTCGCCGGGACGCACACCGCCTTCATCGGAGCCGAGGAACTGGGGAGCGCGCTGAACCGCTTACGCGCCGACGGGTGAGCTTTTTCTCATGGATATCCCAGCCGTCGGTAACGACCTTTCCAGGCTGAAGCGGCATAGTCGTTGATCGCACGCAGCCCCCGGGAAGCCGTCGATCACTGGCAGGAGAGACAGACATGGGTCAGCACAGCCGCCCGACGTCGCGCCGCCGCCGCAGCCTTCTGGGGCCGACCCTGTTCACCGCGCTCTCGGCGGTGGTGGTGGCCGCCGTGGTCACCGGCACGCACGGGCTGAGCCTGTCCGACGCGACGGCCGCCGGGAAGGCGGCCCGCAGCTCCCGGGCCGCCGTCGCGCCGGCCGCGACCGCGCCCGCATCCGAGGCGCCCGCCGCACCCGCACCGGTCGACGCCCCCGCTCCGACCGACAGCCCCTCCGCCGCCCCGACGGACGGCCCGACGGGCGGCCCGACCGACAGTGCGGGCGCCGGCGCGAGCGCCGACCCGGGCAGCACCCCGGCGGCCACCCCGACGCCCTCCGCGCCGGCCACCCCCGACACCCGCGGCGTCGTCCTCGGCACCACCGCCACCGCCGCCGCCACCCCCGAAGCGGCCACCGTGGGCGCGCTGTTCAGCGGCGCCGCGGCGGCCGGCAACCACTTCTGCACCGCCAGCGTGCTGCACAGCCCCGGCGGCAACCTGCTGCTGACCGCCGCGCACTGCCTCGGCAGCGCCGGCGGCGTCACCTTCGTCCCCGGCTACCGGGACGGCTCCGCCCCGTACGGCAGCTGGCAGGTCACCGCGGTCCACACCACCACCGGCTGGTCCCAGAAGGGCGACCAGGACGAGGACTTCGCCATCCTGGAGACGGCCCCGAACAACGGCCGCAACGTCGAGGACGTGGTCGGCGGCAACCGGCTCGGCGCCGACGAGCCCTTCGGCGCCACCGTCCGCCTCTACGGCTACCCCGGCGACGCCGAGGAGCCCCTCCTGTGCACCAACACCACCGGCCGGCAGAGCACCTACCAGCGCGTCATCGACTGCCCCGCCTACCCGTCCGGCACCAGTGGCGGCCCCTGGATCAACGTCGCCACCGGTGACGTGGTCGGCGCCATCGGCGGCTACCAGCAGGGCGGCGACAGCGACGACGTGTCCTACAGCGCCTACTTCGACCACACCATCGCCGGGCTGGTCTCCCAGGTCGAGGGCACCTCGTCCTGAGCCCGGTCGGGCCCGCAGCGCGCGCCGCCGACCGGGCCCGGACATGACGAAGGCCCAGATCTGTGGATCAACTCCACTGATCTGGGCCTCAGTTGCACTTCTTGCGAAGTGCCCCCGGTAGGATTCGAACCTACGCACCCGCCTCCGGAGGGCGGTGCTCTATCCCCTGAGCTACGGGGGCCTGCTCGATGTCGTCGGCGTTTCGGCCTCCGACGTGAAGAACACTACCAGGCTCCGGGCGTGGTCCGTGCACGGGTTTGCGGCGGGGGAGCAGGAGCGGGTGCGGGGTGCGTCGGCGGCGGGCGGCGGGGGCGGTGGAAGTGCCCAAAGGCCGGACGGGGCGGCGGGGGCGCCGATACCCTCGGTGAGGTGTCGGGAGTGTCCGGGCGGGTCCTCGTGGTGGACGACAGCGAGGTGATCCGCCAGCTGATCAGGGTCAACCTGGAGCTTGAGGGCTTCGAGGTGGTGACCGCCGCCGACGGCGCCGAGTGCCTGGAGGTGGTCCGCCGGGTGAAGCCGGACGTGGTGACGCTGGACGTGATGATGCCGCGCCTGGACGGCCTGCGGACGGCGGCCCGGCTGCGCGCGGCCCCGGGGACCAGCCGGCTGCCGATCGCGATCGTGAGCGCCTGCACCCCGGCCGATCTGGACCTGGGGGAGGCCGTCGGGGTGGACGGCTACCTCGGCAAGCCCTTCGACCCGGCCGATCTGGTGGCGCTGGTGCGGCGGCTGATGACCCTGGGCGGACAGCCGAGCGGGTTTCGCCCTGAGCGAACAGAGCGGACGGATCGAGGCTGACACCGCTGACGGGAGCGCCCGCGGGCGTCCCGACCGGCAAACCGGGTGGCGGGCGGGTACCCCGTCTCGCCTACGCTTGGCGTCGTGACACCCGCAGAGCTTTCCCAGGCAGTCCAGGCCGCAGTGAGCGCCGCCGTCGAGGCGGGCGAGCTGACCGTCGCCGTGCCCGAGCACGTGACGGTCGAGCGACCCAAGAACAGGGACCACGGCGACTACGCGATCAACGTGGCCCTCCAGCTCGCCAAGGCGGCCGGCCGCCCGCCGCGAGCCGTGGCGGAACTGCTGGCCGACCGCCTGCGAGGGATCACCGGCGTCGCCAAGGTCGACATCGCCGGGCCGGGCTTCCTGAACATCACCATGGACGCCGCGACCCAGGGCGCGCTGGCGCGCACCATCGTCGAGACGGGCGAGGCCTACGGACGCAACGAGGCGCTCAAGGGCCTGAAGATCAACCTGGAGTTCGTCTCCGCCAACCCGACCGGCCCGATCCACATCGGCGGCGTCCGCTGGGCCGCCGGGGGGGCGGCGGCGGGGGGCGGGGGGGGGGGGCCCGCGGCCCCCCCCGACCCCCCCGAATACACGATAAACGCCGCCGCGGGGGCGAAAACAATATCGC
>NZ_JBHWIJ010000046.1:0-35362 GCF_042732255.1 Kitasatospora sp. NPDC059803
GGGGGGGCGCGCGCCGCGGGGGGGCCGGGGGGGGGGGGGCCGGGCGGTCCGGCGCGGGGCACTCTCATTGGCGGTGGGCCAGACACCACGACCGAGGGTGCGCCGCCCCGCGGTTGTGGCGCCCCCCCCGCCCGCCCGCCGGGCGCCCCCCGGCGGGCGAACTCCCACCCCCGGCGGCCCGCCGCCCGGAGCAGGTCCGGCCCGACGTCGGGATCGTCCACCGAGACCTCGGCCAGCCGCTCGACGACCGCGAGCACGACCTCCGACTCGACGTCCCGCCGGTCCGCCCCCAGGCGGCCCGCCGCCTGGCGGGCCACCCGCCTGAGGTGCGGCAGCGCCAGCCAGACGACGGCCTCGACCCAGCCGGTGACCTCCGTCGAGCCGATGGCCGACGCCAGCGCGTCGTGCTGGCCCAGCGCGACGGCCCGACGCCACACCTCGCGGCGCAGCACCTCGTCCACCGGCCGCTCGTACAGTGCCGCCCGGGCCTGCGGCAGGTCGAGGTGGACGGTCTCCCCGCCGACCTCGACCGGCAGGACCTCCGGTCGCAGGTGGGCGGCGCTGGTCACCCGGGCGTGGATGACGTCGAGCAGGCTGTTGTACGTGATCAGAGCCATGGGTCGGTTCCTCCCGACGGACGGTGCGGATCGAGAATGGGCCAGATCTTCGAACTCAGACGGCGCAACGCGCTGAAGAGCCGCCGGAGCGAGCGGGGCGGATGGAACGAGGAGCTCTCCGGCAGGACGAGGAGGTTCCCGGACGGGGTGGGGACGTACAGCCACGCCCGCCGGGCGAACGCCTTGCCGGGAACGGTCGCCAGGATGCTCTGGAACCGGTCCGGGTGCAGGCCGGAGTGCCGGGAGACGACCGCGTCCTCGTACACCCGGTCGGAGACGATCGCCACCAGGTGCGTCGTCTCCGGGCTGGCCCTGGCCAGAACGGCCTTGACCTCTCGGGAGTCGAGCAGCCGGTGCAGTTCGTTCCTCGCCGGCCCGTTCCCCTCGCCGGGCACGCCCTCGGGCGCGACGTGACCGGAGTGGACGCTCACCCGCATCCGGAGCCGGACGCGGCCCGGATCGGCGTTGTGCTTGGCGAGTTGCTCGTCGAGGCGGTCGAGGAACGGGTGGACGACGTACCCCAGCAGCACGGGGTCGAAGCCGAACGCGAGCCCGTCGCCGGAGTTGGCGGGGAACCTCTTCGCGGTCCGGAGGTCGTCGAGGCCGGCCGCGGTGAGTGCGGCGTCGATGACGGGCTCAAGGTGGGCGCTGACCGGCGCGTGGACCGCGCCGGGCAGCTCGGTGAAGCCTTTCACGTCCACACAGAGCAGGCCGGAGAGCGGCGGCAGGGGCTGGCTGGAGTCGCCGGGAAGTGACGGGGGTTCGGGCATGGCGGCCTCCTGGAACGTACGGTCCGGGCGTGTCGACCGGGCGGTCGAGCTGATGACCAGGAGTCTGCGGCCCGGCGGCGAAAATTAGGGGGCCGGAGGCCTCTTGACGATGTGGGGTGCGCCACAGGTTCATTCGTAGGCGATCCAAAGGTGCGGCAGGGTAGCATCCGATATGGGGAAGGTGTCCGGGTGTGCGGCAACTTGCCTGACGTGCAGCCTGATTGGGGTGCGGTGCCTCTAATCTCTCGCCATGACCTTGTGGGGAAATTCGACGGCGGAGCAGGCGTTCGGGCTGAATCGAACATTTCGAGATCACCTGTCCGACACCGATTGGGAGGGAATCCTCGGTTCCGCCAAAGTGAGGTGGATTCGGAAAGGCGAACAGTTGATGCGGCAGGGCGCCGAGGGTCACTCGGTGTCCTTCCTGAAGAAGGGCGCCGTCCGGATCGACCAGGACGGGAAGCTGATCGTCCTCCGGCACCCTGGCGACCTCCTCGGGGACATGGCCGTGTACGGCCGCCGGCCGCGGACGGCCACCGTGACGGCGTACACGGACTGCGAAGTGGTCACCCTCGGAGCGGAGCTGTTCAGGAGCCGCGCGTTCCAGGACGCGTACGGGGCGGCGATCTGGTCGTACGTCATCGGCCGGCAGTTGGAGACCCAGGTCCTGTCGCGGTCCGGCGACAACGTGGCGCGGCTCGCGTGGCTCCTGGCGCCGCTGCTCGACAACGAGGAACTCGCGGTGAGCGGGCCCGACGGCGTTCACCTGCGGGTCGCTCAGAAGGACCTTGCGGACTGCTTGGCCATCGGCCCCAAACTGCTGCGGCAGCTCACGGCGCTGCCGCCGTTCGGCGGGATGCCGGAGGGGCGTCGCAAGCTGACCCTCGTGACGGACCCCGAGGGCCTGCTCGCGGCCGCCGCGCGGCTCGGGGGGCTGCCGTGAGCGGTGGACGGATGCTGTCACGTCGCGGCGATCAGGGCGGCGCCGGTCTCGAACACGTGGTGCCAGGCCTGGTCCAGGAGGTAGGCGCCGTTCATGCCGTGCTCGGCGAGGCGGACGAAGCCTCCCCGCCGGGTGAAGTCGGCTGCCCGGCGGAGGGGTTCGCGGCGGTCGGCGAGGTAGTGGGTGGTGGCGGACAGGGCGAGGGCGGCGAGGAGGCGGCGGGGTTTGGGGCGGAGGCCGAGGGCGCGGGTGCCGAGGAGGAGGGCGGCGGCCTGGGTGGCGGTGTAGGCGGCGACGTGTGCGGCGCAGGCGCGGCGGCCGGCCGGGGTGGGCCGGCCCTTGGCGCCGGCCTGGTGGTCGGTCTGGATCCAGTGGTCGGCGAGGGTGGCGGAGGCGCGGAGGAGGGCGTAGGCGGCGGCGAAGGCGGCGGCGCGGGAGGCGGGTTGGGGGGTGGGGGCGGCCGGTGTGGGTGTGGGCATGGGCATGGGTGTGGGCATGTGCGTGGGCATGGGGCTCCGATCGGTGGGGTGATGGTTTCCTGGTGGGGCGGCTTGCTGTGGTAGCAAGGCAGGCATGACGGAACGGCCTGGCGGGCGCAGCTCGTACCACCACGGATCGCTGCCGGAGGCGCTGGTCGCCGCGGCGTTCGAGCTGCTGGACGAGTACGGGCAGGAGAAGGTGAGCATGCGGGAGGTGGCGCGGCGGGCCGGGGTGTCGGCGGGGGCGCCGTTTCGCCACTTCGCGGACCGGCAGGCGTTGTTGACGGCGCTGGCGGACCGGGTGCTGGCGGACTTCGTACGGTGCCAGGAGGCCGAGGTGGCGGCGGTGGCGGCGGTGGATCCGGCCGGGGGGTCGGCCGGGGGGTCGGTGATGCGGGCGGTCGGGCTCGGGTTCGTCCGGTACGCGCTGCACCATCCGCACCGGTTCGACCTGGTGCGTTCACGGGTGTTCGTGGCCTCGCGGGAGCCGGAGCTGCGGGATCAACTGGACGGCATGGACCGGGCGTTCACCGGTCTGATCGTGGCGGACCAGGAGGCGGGCCGGTTGCGTCCGGGGGATCCGGGGCTGATGGGGCTGGCCGGGCAGGCGCTGGTGTTCGGGCTGGCGCAGATGATCGTGGACGGCTACCTGCCGGGGGAGGAGGCGGAGGAGCTGGCCGGGAAGGTGCTCGACACCTTCGGTCAGGGAATCGCCAACCATCCTTCGCAGTAACCGATTTGTGCGTGCAGTGAGCCTTGACCGGGTTTCCCGGCCCTGATGTAATCACCGATTACATGGGGTGCGGGAGGCCGAGATGTCCATGGGAACGACGTTCGTCCGATCGATGTTCGCCAAGCCGACGCCGGGCTACACCACCGCGGGCGCCACCGGCGACACCGTGGTGCTGCTGATCGGCATGCGGATCAACCGCTTCTGGGCCGTCCACCACTGGGGCCCGGTGATGTTCGCGATGTTCCGGATGCTGTACGAACTGGGGCGCAGCCCCGAACGCGGCCTGCGCGGGCGGATCCTGCTCACCGCCTCGCCGCGCACGTACTACGTCGTCCAGTACTGGGAGTCGAAGGAGAAGCTGTACGGCTACGCGAGCGCGCCGGACGGCTTCCACCACAGCGTCTGGGGCATCGTCAACCGCAAACTGCGGGAGGGGAAGGCCCGTCGGCACGTCGGGCTGTGGCACGAGACGTACGTGGTGCCGGAGGGCGGGTACGAGTCGATCTACTTCGACATGCCGCCGTTCGGTCTCGCGGGCGCCACCGGCTCCCTGCCGCTCGAGGCGCGTGGGCGCCGCGCGTCGCAGCGACTGGCCTACCGGTCGGAGGGTTCGACGGAAGGCCTGAAGGAGGGCTCGAAGGAAGGCCCGGGGGAGCGCGTGCCCGAGTAGGGGTGCTCACCGGGCGCTCAGGGAGTGTCGCGGGTCGGCCCGGGTGCCGCGGCGTGAGAGCGTCGGGGGATGGCGGAGGAGCAGGGCGGGATGCCGACGGGCGCGCCGAGAGGTGTACGGGCGGGCGCGCCGACCGGCGCATCGGCCGGAGCACACGCGGGCGCAGCGACGGGCGCGCCCGCGGGCGGGCCGGTGGTGCACGAGGTGCCGTACCACGCGCAGTGGGAATCGGCCGAGTTGGTGCGGGTGATCATCGACGGACAGGTCGACGCGGCCGAGGACCCCCGGTGGGGGCAGTCCGGTGCGGCCACCCCGGAGGAGTACGCGTGGTGGTCGTGGCGGCTGTGCGGGGTGGCCTGCCTGCGGATGGCACTCGACCACTGGTGGGGCCTGGCGCCCCCGGCGCTCACGCTGGCCGGGGAGTGCGTGGCGGCGGGGGCGTACGTCCGGGACGGCGAGAGCCTGCGCGGACTGATCCACACGCCGTTCGCCGACTACGTCCGGCGGCGGTGGGGACTGGCCGCGCAGGCGCGGGAGTTGGCGCCCGCGGAGCTGGCGGCCGAGGTGGCCGGCGGGCGGCTGGTGATGGTGTCGGTGCATCCCGCGATCCGGGAGCCGGCCGGTCCGGCGCCGGTGCGGCGGGGCGGACACCTGGTGCTGGTGGTGGGCGCCACGGACACGGCGGTGGTGATCCACAACCCGTCCGGATTCCCGGGAGAGTCGCAGTCCTTCGCGCACGTGCCGTGGCGGTCGTTCGAGCGCTTCTACGCCGGGCGGGGGATCGTCCTCGGCCCGCCGGGCACGGGTGGCGCCCGATCGGTTCCCGACCAGCAACCGGTCGGGAGCTGACCGGCTGCTGATCGGGACCTCACGAGGGGCTGATCAGGGGCTGATCAGGGGTTGATCAGGGGTTGTCCGGCAGCCCGGCCGGGTTGACCGGGAGTTGGCTGCGACAGAGCGCCGATATCGGCTTCAACGCGGCGGCCAGTCGGTCGAGTTCGGCGCGCGGGTAGTCCTCCCAGACCCGCGCGGCGGCCAGGTCGGTGGCGGCCTCCAGGGACTGGTGCCGGATCCGGCCGAGTTCGGTCACCGAGCCCGCCGTGGTCAGCCAGCCCCGATCGACCAGGCGCGCCGCGGCCGCGTCCCACTCCTCGTCCGTCCAGCCGCGCATCGGCTGGAGCATCTCGCGCCGGACGTCCATCGCGCACCGGACCACCAGCGCCTCGCACCCGTCCAATCCGGCCGCCACCAGCGCCGCCACGTGGCCGTCCCCGCGGTGCTCGCGCATCACCGTGGCGGCCTGCCACAGCCGTTCGTACAGGCCGGAGGGGCGGGGCAGCGCGGCGTTGGCGGCGGCCAGCACCCGGCCGACGCAGTCGAGCCGGCCCGCGGCCCGCTCCAGGGCCTCCACCACCAGTTCGACCTGCGCCGGGTCCACGTGCTCCAGCAGCCGGGCCAGCGCCGCCGCCGAACCCTTCAACCGGGCGGCCAGCGCCTCCTCCGGGCTCGCGTGCGTCCACACCTCCGGCAGCGCGCGCTCGACCATCGCCGGGGAGAAGCTGAAGAACGCGGCGATCACCGGCGGCGCGTCCACCGCGCCCAGCGGCGCCGACCGGCTGGCGAAGTAGCCGCGCCAGCCACCGTGCAGCCCGGCCGCCTCGTAGGCCTCGCGGCTCTCGGGCAGGAAGTAGGTGACGGCGTGCACCGGTTCGAAGAGCCACCACAGTGCACGGGCGGGGTGGACGAGATCGGCCATCGAAGGACCTTCCTCGGAGAGGGGCGGGGCGAACCCGGCCGGACGGGGCGGCTCGGCGGGCGCCGACGGACCGGGCGCGCGCGGGCCGCTTCAGTGCTGATGACCACGGCGGCGGCCACGGTAATCCCGGACCGGGTGTGATGACGGTCACGGGGAGGTCCCGGTGTGCACCCGGCCGGGCGTCGGCGCGAGATGATGGGACGAGGTGCCCGCTCCCGGGACGCCGCAGCCCTCGTGTGAACCCTCGTGTGAAGGTAGTCGGTAATGGCGCAGATCAACCCCAGCATCCTGTCCGCGGACTTCGCCCGGCTCGCCGACGAGGCCGAGGCCGTCAGGGGCTCGGACTGGCTGCACGTCGACGTGATGGACAACCACTTCGTCCCCAACCTCACCCTGGGCGTCCCGATCGTCGAGTCGCTCGCCCGCGCCACCGACACCCCGCTCGACTGCCACCTGATGATCGAGGACCCGGACCGCTGGGCCCCCCAGTACGTCGAGGCCGGCGCCGGCTCCGTCACCTTCCACGTCGAGGCCGCCGCCGCGCCCGTCCGCCTCGCCCGCGAGATCCGCGCCAAGGGCGCCCGCGCCTCCATGGCCCTCAAGCCGGGCACGCCCATCGAGCCGTACGAGGACCTGCTGCCCGAGCTCGACATGCTGCTGATCATGACCGTCGAGCCCGGCTTCGGCGGCCAGGCGTTCCTCGACATCATGCTGCCGAAGATCCGCCGCACCCGGGAGCTGATCGCCAAGCACGACCTGGAACTGTGGCTCCAGGTCGACGGCGGCGTCTCCGCCGGCACCATCGAGCGCTGCGCCGAGGCCGGCGCCGACGTGTTCGTGGCCGGCTCGGCGGTGTACGGGGCCGAGGACCCGGCCGAGGCCGTGCGCAAGCTGCGGGAGCTCGCGACCAAGGCCTCGGCGGACGCCTGGTGGGCCTGCGGGCACTGAGCCCTGAGTCCGGGCGGAGCGGTGTTCAGGGGCCCGGGCCAGCCGTCGTCCAGGGGCGGCGTTCCGGGGCCCGGCCCGGGGAGGGGTGGAGGATCCACCGGCCGTCAGGGATGATCGTTGGCGAACGCCCCTCGCCCGGCCCCTCTCCGCACGGTGGTGGAACCGCACATGAGCAACCTCGACCGCAAGCCCTCCCCGACCACCTGTGGCCGCGAGGCCGACACCGGACCGGTCAAGGACCTGCTGACCGGGCGTCAGGTCCAGCTCGGCGAGAGCACGATGGTCCGCCGCCTGCTCCCCAACCTGGGCCGCCGGATGGTCGGCGCCTGGTGCTTCGTCGACCACTACGGACCCGATGACATCGCCGACGAACCCGGCATGCAGGTCCCGCCCCACCCCCACATGGGCCTCCAGACGGTCAGCTGGCTCCACCAGGGCGAAGTGCTGCACCGCGACAGCCTCGGCAGCCTCCAGACCGTCCGCCCGTACGAACTGGGCCTGATGACCTCCGGCCGGGCGATCTCCCACTCCGAGGAATCCCCGCGCCCGCACGCCCGCTACCTGCACGGCGCCCAGCTCTGGGTCGCCCTCCCGGACGCCCACCGGCACACCGCCCCCACCTTCGAGCACCATGCCGACCTGCCTGTCGTCACCGCCCCCGGCCTGCACGGCACCGTCATCCTCGGCACCCTCGACACCGCCACCTCGCCCGGCACCGCCTACACCCCCCTCGTCGGCGCCGACCTCGCCCTCACCGAGGGCGCCGACCTCAAGCTCCCGCTCGTCCCCGACTTCGAGTACGCCGTCCTCTCCATGTCCGGCAGCGTCGACGTCGACGGCGTCCGCGTCGAACCCGGCTCCGTGCTCTACCTCGGCTGCGGCCGCCCCGAACTCCCCCTCCACGCCCGCACCGACGCCGCCGTCCTCCTCCTCGGCGGCGAACCCTTCGACGAGCAGATCCTCATGTGGTGGAACTTCATCGGCCGCACCGGCGAGGAGATCACCCGGGCCCGCGAGGACTGGATGTCCACCGCCCGCTTCGGCGACGTCCACGGCTACGCCGGCGACCGCCTGCGCGCGCCGGAACTCCCCGCCCTCCCGCTGAAGGCGCGGGGGCGCGTGCGCTGACCTGGTGAACTGCGTTCGTGAGGCGCGCGCTGGTTGGGTGGGAGGGCCCTGCGGGATGTCACGTCGACTCGCGCGTTCGGGGCGGCGCGGCAGCCTTCAATCGGACCGATGCTGACCTTTTGCCGACCTCTTGCTGCCTTTGCTGACGAGCTGTCAGCTGACTCGCCTGGTCCTCCCGATATCACGGCGCCTGGGGCCGGGCGATCTGTCCGTACCGTGCGCTCGCGCGATGATCGACGCCCGCGACCGCCACATCATGTGACTTGCATCACGGCTTTTGTGGAATCTCATCATCCGATTGCTTGCATCTGCAATTCGATGAATACCGAAAACCGGCCCGTCCATCTACGGCCCTGTAGTCGCCACGCGGTGCACCGGCCCGGAAATCGGCTATTACCGATCGGTAGAGCCCGGATAGCGTCAACACATGCCCGATTCTGTCCGATCGTCACGCCATGGTGAGAGCGGAACCGGTGTCGCTGCGAGGTCCGCGGGCACTGCTGGATCTCACCGGCAATGCCATTCCCATCGGCACGTGCAGTACCGGGTTGAGACATCTGCGGTGCAAACCGCTTTCACGGAGGAGTACCTTTTTCAGCGTCAAGAAAGCGCAGCCCCGGCCATGGTCTGTCCACCGTCGGCCGGGGCCCGGAGCGGAGGAGTGTCATGCACTGCTACGCCCTCACGGGGCGGTTGATGCGTCCCGTGATCACCACCGAACGTACCAGTGTCCCGCTGCCGGCCCGAAGGCCGTCCGGCTTTGATTACTGGCGAGTTTCGGTCTCCCTCGGCTCGGTCGCCCCGGCCGCGACTGTGCCACTGGCATGTGCCGACAGACGGGCGGGGTGGCGGTTCGCCGGAATCGGCGCTCTGGTCACCGCCGCCGGTCAGGCGCGATGCCGGTTCCGGCGGCTGCGGCTGCACCCGTAGCAGGGCGGTCGGGGGGCGACCGCCGCGGCGGATGCCCCCCGGTCCGTCGGCCCCGGGGGCGCCGCGCGCCGCGGCCCGCCCCCGGGGGTGGAAATACCGCCGAGGGAGAGAGAAAAGAGCGGGTGAGGATGGCGGGATGGGTGACGGTGGTGTGTGCGCTGCCGTCGTGCGGAGAGGTGTTCAGGCGGCCGGTCAGGGCCGGGCGACCCCGGCTGTACCACCGGGTGGCGTGCCAGAAACAGGCGCAGAGGCTGCGGGACGCGGCCAAGGGGGCGGCGCGCCGCCCCGCCCGGGCGGCCGGGGGCTGGGGGCAACTGGTGGCGGAGGACGTGCACGCGGGTGCCGGCCGGCTGCTGGAGGCGCAGGCGCGCCGGGCGCCGTTGACGGTGAGGCTGGCGTGCGCGCGGGCGCTGCGGGGTGACGCCGACCACTATGTGGCGGCCGTCGTCCGCGATGCACGGGCCGACGGGATGGAGTGGGGGGAGATCGGGTCGGCGCTGGGCGTCCAGCCGGACTCGGCCCGGCGCCGGTGGACCCTGCGGCGGGTGGAACAGCAGCTGAGCCGGCGTTCGAACCGGCAGGCCCCGCCCGCGCCGGGGACCGCTTCGGGCGCGGCACCGGCCGCGCCGGCACCGGCCTCGGCGGGGGAGCCGGAGCCGGATTCGGGGCCCCGTGCGGGGCTGCTCGCCGCGGCGCTGACGGCGCTGCAGGAGCGCAGCAGGGTGAGCCCGCAGGCCGCCGCGGAGCTGGCCGGGTGCTCGCCGTCGTACGTCTCGCGCATCCTCGCCGGGGACCGGGTGCCGACGTGGCCGGTCCTGCAGACGCTGGCGCGGGCCTTCGGCGGGGTGCCGGAGGAGCTGCGGCTGCTGTGGGAGGTGGCCCAGGGCGCCGAGCGCCCTGGGCGGGTGTCGGTGGCGGGTGCCGCCGACCAGATGCTGCGGGCGATCCGGGGCCTGCACCTGGCGGCCGGGCAGCCCGACGCCGAAGCCGTGTGCGCCCTCGCCCGGGGGGTGTCGGCGGAGCTGGTGCGATCGGTGCTGGCGGGCGAGACCGTGCCGGACTGGCCGGTGGTCAGCCAGCTGGCCGCGGCGCTGGGCGGGCACCCGGGCGACCTGCGCCCGTACTGGGAACGCATGCACTACGCGGCGCTCGCGGCCGTCTACTCCGACGAGTTCGGACCGTCCGGGTGCTTCGCGCGCTCGGCGGCGCCGGAAGGGGGCGAGGACCGTGACGGGGGCTGAGGCGGTGGGCCTGGACGCGTTCGTCCAACGCCGCCGCGGCCTGTACCGGGGGTACGCGGTGGCCCGGCTGGGCCGCACGCCCGCGGCCGGCGAGGTCGTCGACCATGTCGTGGAGGCACTGGTGGCGTGCTGGCCTCGGCTGGTGTGCGGGCGCAGCCCTGCGGCCGGAGCGTGGGTGTTGGTGCGCGAGGCGGTGTCCCTGCACTGCCGGATGCCGTACGGCCAGGACGGCGAGGACGTGCTGCACCGCCTGCTGCCCGTCGCGGCGGCCGACGCCGCCGTCCTGCACTACCGGCTGGGGATGCGACTGACCGAGGCCGCGGACCTGATGGGCGTCGAACCGGCGGCTGCGGCCGGGCTGGTGCTCGCCGCCGAGCGGGGGCTGCCGCGTGCCCTGGTCGGCGAACTCGCCTTCGGCCCCGGAAGGGCGTGACCGAAGGGGGCGGCTCCGGCGGGCGTGGAGTGAAAGGGGTGGCGTGGGATTTCGTACCTGCGCCACCCCTTCGCTCAGGTGCGCCATAACATCCGCCCGGAGTTCAGCCTTACGGGTTCCGAGACCCTTTAACAACCTGGCGCAGTGTCATGTAGCGCTCTAGCATGGGCACTTCGATCAAGGGGCCGAGCCAGGGGTGGTCGCGTTGGAACCGGATGCGGAAATCGTTTCTCCCGTCACCTACGATCCGGCCGTTCCGAGCGTGGCCCGCATGTACGACCTCCTGCTGGGCGGGCACGCGCACTTCCAGTCCGACCGTGACGGGGTGCGCGATCTGCTGAAGGTCGCACCGAGCAGCGTCGAGGTCGCGGCGATCAACCGGGCGTTCCTGGTGCGCACGGTGCAGACGCTGGTGCGTGACTACGGGGTGCGGCAGTTCATCGACCACGGCTCGGGCCTGCCGACCCAGCGCAACGTGCACCAGATAGCTCAGGAGATCGACGACAGCTGCCGGGTCGTGTACATCGACAACGACCCGATGGTGGTGCACACCGGCCGAACCCTGTTGGCCGGGAACCCGAACACGGCCGTCGTCCACGCCGACATGCGCGACACCGACAAGATCTTCTCCAGCAGGGCCGTGCAGGACCTGATCCTGCCCCGCGTGCCGACGGCGGCGCTGTTCGTCTCCGTCCTGCACTGCATCCCGGAGAAGGGATCCGTCCCGCCCGCGCGGCTCGTGCGCCAGGTCCGTGAGCGGCTGCCCGCCGACGCCCCCGCCTACATGGCCATCTCCCAGCTCGTCAGCCCCCATCTCGACGTCCGCCGGCGGATCACGGACCTGATGGCCGACCTCACCCAGCACCATTGGGGGGAGGTCCGTACGGAAGAGGACGTGGTCGGCTACTTCGAAGGCATGGAGATCCTCGACCCCGGTGTGGTGGAGGTGTCGCAGTGGCGTCCCGACCCGGCCGCTGCCCGGACGTCGCAGACGAGCGACGAGTGGACGGAGTTCGGCGGCGTCGCCAGGGCTCACTGACCGGGGCGGCGCATCCTGCCCCGGTGGATCCCGATCGCCTCGTCGATGAGCGCCAGGCCGACCTCGTAGTCGGCGACGTGGAACAAAAGGGTGTTCAGCAGGTCCGCGTAACGCTCGACGTCCGGGTCCTTGCTCAGGTAGATGGCCCCGATGCCGGGGCCCTCGACGTAGACGACGTCGCTCGGGCCGCCGTACTCGAAGGCGAGGTGGGTGAAGGCCCCCGACGGCGGGGTCAGGTCCGCGGTGAACGGCAGGATCGCCACATGCACGTTCGGCCGCCGGCTGAGCTCCTTGAGGTGCTCCAGCTGCCCGATCATGACCTCGGGGCCTCCGGTGTTGCGGTACAGCACGCTCTCGTCCAGCAGGGCCACGACCGTGCGGTCGGCGTCGTCCAGCAGCCGGGTGCGGTCCATGCGCTGGCTCACCCGGCGCTCGATCTCCTCGGCGGGGGCCCGGGGCAGGCCGGCCTTGATCATCCGCCGCGCGTAGGCGCACGTCTGCAGCGGCCCGGGCACCACTCCGCCCTCCCAGTACTGGATGCGGGCGGACTCGACCTCCAGCCCGATCATGCGCCTGAACCAGCCGGGTGTGATGTCGGCGTACTCGGCGGCGAACGGCCCCGCCACGACCCGCTCCAGAAGCACGTCGACGTGCGCGCGGACCTCGGGGCCGACGCCGTAGATCGTGATCAGGTCGTTGACGTCCCTCTTGGAGGGGGTGCTCTCCCCGCGCTCCATCCGGCTCAGCTTCGACGCCGACGCCCGGATCCGGGGAGCGACGTCCGACAGACGCAGCCGCCGCTCCTCCCGCAGCGACCGCAGCACCGTGCCCAGGACCTTCGCCGCGCCCACCGGTCCGCTCCAGTGGAGCTTGCGTACCTCGTCGCCGTCCGGGTCGCTCGGCGTGGGACGGTCCGGGTGGGCGGGCATGCGGGACTCCTGGGGGCGCGGTTTCGGGAAAGCACTATCCCACGGCGCCCATCCCGCATACCCGCCGTTCTATAGATCCCACGGAATCGGGCCGATCAGCGGTGGAACACGTGATCGAAAGCCCTGTTCTCCATGGCCCAGGCGAAGGCCTCGGCCTCGCCGCGGTTGAAGACCAGGGCGGGCCCTTCCTTGTCGCGGGAGTTGCGGAAGGCGACGGCGCCGTCCGGCAGCGGTCCGACTTCGATGCAGTTCCCCACCTCGCGACTGCTCGGGCTCTTCACCCATTCCACGTCCAGCGAATCGGCGCGGACCCCGTTCTCCGGCATTTCGACAGTCATTCGATTCTTCCCCTTCCCATCGCACGGACATGCGGACGGCCGAGGCCGTTTGCAATCCCATTTGCAATTGCAAATGCCCGGCTCGGGAATGCTAGCGGCAGCCGATTCGAACGCGGTGTCCTCCAAACGGGTGTCGTTTTTCGGGCCTCGCCGTACCACCCCCGGGGCGGTTGCGGCCCGTGACGGGCGGGAAACGTTGCGCAGACACCCGCCGCACCCCAGCACCGGAGGACACCCGTGATCGGGCCCCAGGACCACGCCCACCCGCGCTTCGACCGCGACCTGGCCCTGGGACTGGGGGTGCCCAGGGCGGCGGCCCGACGCCTGCCCGGCACCCCGGACGCCGCCACGGCGGCCCGCGACTTCGCCCGGGCGACCGTCGCCCACTGGCGCACGCCCGTCACCGCACAGGCGCTCGACGAAGCCGTCGAGGACCTGCTGCACGGCTTCGACCCGCACGGCTTCGAGCGCGAAGAGGGATGGCTCAGCCTCGTCGAAGCCCCCGATGCCCTCCTGCTCGTCCTCACCCCGGCCCACTCGCCACCCGCCGAAGGGGCTGCCGACGCATTACGGGCCACGCCGGACGCCACCTCCACCGGCACGGCGGCCGAACACTGGACCAGGATCCCCTTCCCCGGCAGCCCCCGCACCCACAGCGCCCCGCCGTCATGCTGCGGAGGTCGCAGCGGTAGCCGAACATCTTCGACTCAGGAGGCAGTGGGCCGGGTGAACCCTGTGCGAGAACCAGTGGCGGAGGCCCTTGAGGAGGGCTGCATCAAGATCGGTACCGAGGCCTGGTGATGTCGTCCGCGATCGGCACCTCGACCGGATCGGCCAGGTGCTCGACGAGGTGCCCGGGTGCCTCGTCGAGCACCCCGTCGGCGTCCTGCGTCGATCCGGTTCAACGGCCGCCGGGTCCGGTCTGGGCGCCGTGGCCGGCACTGCTCGTGCCGTGTCGGCCGGGGCCTTTTCCCGCCGGCCCCTGGGGGAGACGGGGTTCGTGCGGTCGCTAGCGTTCGTCGGTGAGGTCGCGGACGAGGGTGCTGCTCACCTGGGGGAGTTCGCCGTACTCGGGGTCGTCGCCGGCGACGGGGAGTTGGTGGATCACGGCCGCGAGGCGGGGGGGCAGTTTCACGTCGAGGCCGTAGTGGCACCGGGCGAGGATGTCGGTGAGCACCTGGGTCGGCAGCAGGGCGTGAGGAGTGCTCAGGACGCGCTGTGGCGGGCGGGGTTTGGTGGCCAGCGCTTCGGCCTGTTGGCGCCAGACTTCCGCGTCCAGGAACTCCCCGAGGCTGCGGTGCAGCAGGCTCAGGAACGATGCGGAGGTGTAGGAACCGCCGCCGGCCGCGAACTGCCACCAGAACTGGGCGCCGTCGCGATGGCCCGCGACGTACAGCAGCGCGCCGAGGACGAGGGCGCCCTCGGGGTGGATCTGCGCGCCGTTGACGAGGAGGCCCAGGGATGCCGCGGCGGACGGCATCGAGAGGACCAGGGACGCGGCGAGGTCGAGTTCGTGGGCCGCCTGCCTGTGCTCGGAGGACAGCGGACTCGGGGCGGTCAGCAGCCGCTCCCAGGAGACGCCCGTACCCCCCGGCTGCGGCCGCGGGGCCCGGGTGGGCACGTGGATGCCGGCCATGTTCGGGTGCAGGGCCCGGTCGTGTTCGGTGCTCACCGGCTCTCCCCGCGTCGGCCGCCGAGCGCCGCGGCCAGGCGGTCGAGGGCCTGGCTCGCGGTCGAACGGACGTTGGCCTCGGTCGTCCCCAGGCAGTCGGCGATCTGCTCGTCCGGCAGGTCGAGCAGGTACCGCAGCACGATCACGTCGTGCCGCCGTTCGGACAACCTCCGGATCGCGACGTACAGTTGCTCGTGGCTGCCCTCGGTCTCCATCAGGTGCTGCGCCCGCTCGGCGGCGATCCGCACCGCGTAGACCCACCCGGGGACGCTCGCCTGGGTGGGCAGCGGCTCGCCGTTCATCATCAGTTCCGCCAAGGCGGCGCCGATCTCCTCCTTGAGGATCGTCCAGGCGTGGAACGGCGGGATCTGCTCGCGCAGGATGCGCGGCCACTCCTTCCACACGCGGACCTTCGCGATCTCCACCGCTCTGTGTGCGGCGTCGTCGTCGCGAAGGCGCGCGCGGGCGAACCCGCTCCACGCCCCCTCGTGCGTGTCGCAGAACGCGTCGAACGTCAGGCGGTCCCGGCCTCCGACCACCCAGTCGCTCTCGGTCACGTCCCATTCCTCCCCTGCGGCACGCCTGTCGGCTGCCGTCCGGTGCGGGCCGCCGACCGTGGTGGAACCCCATGGCCGTACGGCGGTCACAGCGGGAACTCGCTTCCCTGGTAGGAACATTAAGGCGGATTGGATGCCGAGATGTTAAGCCGCAGCAAGGTGTTTCGAGATCAGACACAAGGCGCGGCGGATGATGGAGATACCGTGCTCGAACATGGTCAGAGTGGGTCACTACATGCTCTGATTCGGTCGTCCTGCTGCACGGTCGCGTCGTCACCGGAAGCGGCCCTTGATTGGCCGCTCGGGCGTGTGGGCATAGTGGAAGGGGCCGCGCCAGGGTTCGCCACCGCTCGCCACGGTGGCGCGGGCGCGGATCGGTCCTGTCCTGCACAGGGCGAGTCGATGATGCATCAGGGGGAACGCATGACGGACGGCACCGCCGGGACCGACGACGTAGAGGTCAACCTCGACATACACCTGGCGCACTCCGCGCGGATGTACGACTACTACCTCGGCGGCACGACGAACTTCCCCGCCGACCGTGAGGCCGCCGGCCGGGCCCTGGCGGTCTTCCCCTACGCCCGCTCCGCCGCGCGCGCCAACCGCGCCTTCATGCGCCGGTCGACGCACCTGCTCGCCGAGGCCGGCATCCGGCAGTTCCTCGACATCGGCACCGGGATCCCCACCTCGCCGAACCTGCACGAGGTCGCGCAGTCGGTCGCACCGGACGCCAAGGTCGTCTACGCCGACAACGACCCGATCGTGCTCCTCCACGCCAAGGCGCTTCTGCACGGCACCGAACAGGGCGTCACCGCCTACGTGCAGGCCGATGTGCGTGAGCCCGCAGACCTGTTGGACTCGGCCCGGGCGATCCTGGACTTCACCCAGCCGATAGCGCTCAGCATGAACGCCCTGCTGCACTTCGTGCCGTTCGAGGCCCAGCGGATCACCGAAGGCCTCAAGGCACAACTGCCCAACGGTTCCGCGCTGGTGATCAGCCACTTCACGCAGGACTTCGCCGCCGAGGAGACCGCTCGGCTCATCCAGGTCTACACCGCCGCAGGAACCCCCGTCGCCGCCTGCACCCGCGACGAGTTCGCGCAGTTCTTCACCGGGTGGAACCTCATGGAGCCGGGCGTCGCCGCCACTCCGCGCTGGCACCCGGCGCCTGCGGACGACACCGAGCACATCACCGACGCGGCGGCCTCCTGCTACGGGGCCGTCGCCATCCGCCCCTGAGCCGTGCTCCCAGTCCGGCAGCTCCCAGTCCGGCAGCTTCGAAGCCCGGATGTTCAAGCCCGTACATCGGCATTCCGGGGCCCGGGCGGCTCACTCGCGCCCGCCGATCGCGTCGACCGGCGCCAGCCGCAGGGCGGACCGGGTGGCCATCGCGATCGAACCCCAGGAGAGCGCGACGGTGGCCGCCACGATCGCGACGAGGCCGACGGGGGAGACGCTCGGAACGGGTGACCTCGTCAGCCCGAGGCTGATGCCGACCAGCGGCGGGATCGTCGCCAACAGACCGAACAGCAGCGCCGAGAAGACCACGATCCTGGCTTCGCCGTTCATCATCGCGCGGACCTGGGCCCGGTTGGCGCCGATGAGTCGCAGCATCGCGAACTCGCGCACCCGCGCCGCCGTCGCCATCACCAGGGTGTTCACCACGGCGATGGCGATGTAGCCCAACAGCACGGTCTGGAACAGGAGGTTGAGCGCCCAGTCACCCGAACCGCCGCCCCCGGGCGCGCCCTTGAACGCCTCCTGGCCGCCCACCTGGACCGTCGGGTAGCGCCCGACGGCGCCGCGCAGCGCGTCGGCGAGCGCCTTCGGGTCGGTCCCGTCCGCGGACCTGACCAGCACGGCGGTGTCGACCCGCGCGGTGGTGTGCGCGACGACGAGGTCGTTGGGCAGGGTGACGTCCCCGAAGCCCAGGCCCCGCTCGTAGACCGCCACCACCCGCGGCCTGATCGCCGTGCCGTCACCGAGCCGCAGGTCGATCGTCCCACCGCGCCGCGCATGGACGGTGTCCGCGACGACCCGGCTCAACGCCACCGTCTCGCCGCGCAGTTCCGCGGTGTCGCCGTCGACCACCCGGAGGTCCATGGTCTCGGAGAGCCGTTCGGGCGCGACGCCCTGGGCGGCGAAGACCTTGGTCGCGGTGCTGTCCTCGGACGGGAACGTCAGCAGCACCTGCATCCGTGCCACCGGCGTCGCCACGGCGGCGCCGGGCACGCCGCGCACGGCGTCCACGACCTCCGGGGACACCCCGGCGCCGGACGACGAGGTCAGCACGTGGTCGGCCCGCAGGCCGGCGTCGAGTTGGTCCCGCGACGCCGCGATCGTCGTGGAGGCGCCGAACACCTGCACGGCGGCCAAGGTCACACCCATGGCCAGCGGGGTGACGGCCGAACCGAGCCGCCGCGCATGGGCCCGCGCGTTGGCCTGGGCGAGGAAACCGGGGGCCGTGGACTGCCGGTTCAGTCGCGAGCCGAACAGCACGACGGCGCCTCTGACCAGCAGCGGGCCGACACAGCCCAGCGCCACGACGAACAACAGGACCGCGCTCGCCGCGGTGTCGGCGGCAGAGTCGCCCGACACCGCCACCCGGCCCGAGGCCAGCAACAGCCCGAGCGGGATCAGCAGGAAACCGACGGCCAGCCGGACCCGGCCGATCCTCCCGGGCTCGACGGCGGCGTCCCCGAGCGCCTCGACCGGGCTGGTCCCGGACACCCGGCGCGCGACCAGCCAGCCGCCGAGCCGGGCGCTGGTCATGCACAGCGCCAGCGAGGCGACGAAGGGCAGCCACCCCACGTCCAACCGGAAGTCCGCGGGCATCGCGCCCGCGAGGACGAACGCGCCGCGCATCACGAACGCGACGACGACGCCGGGGACCGCGCCGACCAGGGCGCCCGCCAACGACACCAGGGTCATCTCGGCGCCGATCATCCGGTGGATCTGCCGGGGCGTCGCGCCGATGGCGCGCAGCAGGGCCAGTTCGCGCCTGCGCTGCTGCACCGACAGTGCGAGGGTGCTCGCCACCACGAACACCACGATCAGCACCATGGTGCCGCCGAACGACGCCGACGTCTCGACCACCAGGCTGCGGGCGTCGCCCACGTCCAAGAACTCCACATCGCCGCGCCCCGCGCCGGTGTGCGCCACCAGGCCCGGCACGGCGGCCGTGATCCTGCCGGCCAGTTGCTCCGGGGTGACGTCGGGTCCGGCCCGCACACCGATCGCGTCCACCCGGTCCGGGCGGCCGGACAGCTCGGCCGCCCGGCCGTCGGTGAAGAACACCGCGGACTGGCGGCCCAACCCGCCCCCCTCCGGCGCGGCGACGCCCACCACGCGGTACGACGACGCGACCGAGCCGACCACGAGCCGCACCGTCGCGCCGGGCGACACGTGGGCGCGCGCGGCGAGGCCGGCGTCGAGTACGACCTCGTCGGGCCCGGCGGGCGCGCTGCCCGCACGCACCGCGAACGGCCCGAGCACCGCGGCGGACCAGCCGTGCCCGACCACGGGGAAGCCGCCCGGGCCGCCCACCGCGCGGCCGTCCGGGGCCAGCACGCCGACCTCGACGCCGACATCGCCGACGGCGGACCGGACACCGGGCACGGCGGCGACGGCGGCGACCTTGTCGGCGGGCAGCGTCACGCGCTCGCTGTAGCGGACCTCGGAGCTCTCGTCCAGCCAGTACGACTGCTCCGCGCCGAGGACCACCGCCGCGCCCGAGTAGCGCTCGGGGGCCACCCCGGTGCTGAGCCCCGACATCAGCAGGATCCCGCAGGCGGTGATCACCGCCGAGCCCGCGGCGATCGCGACGAAGGAGCCGACGAAGCCGCCCCTGCGCCCCTTGATCGTGCTCCACGCCAGCGACAGGTCCCTGCGCTCCGGCACCACGAGGCGGACCAGCCTCCGGATGCGGCGGATCACCACGCGCCCAGGTGCGTCATGCGCGCCGCGCCCTGCCCCGAGGCGGGCCGGCGCAGCCCGCCCGCGAGCCGCAACGGCGGCGTGACGATCTCCTCCACGGTCAGCGTGGTCAGCATGGTCATCGGGCTGCACACCCGGGGAAGGCACTCCTGCCAGAATCGGACGGTCCCATTCCGAGGGTGCGGGCGCCACGATGCAGTCCGCTGCGTACGGCATCCGGCGCCGGTATCAGGCTCCTTGACGTGCCGTAACCCTTCGACGCCGTACCCCGGCGGATCGACCAGTCGGCGGATGCGGCACGCCACGCAGGTTGAGACATGCTCGGGGAGCCTACCCGAGGCCCCGCCGCGCCCCATCGTCGTGGCCGAGGAGCGCACGGGGTCGGCCGCCTGAAAACCCCATGGGCGAGATTGTGGCGCCGCATCAATCACTGACAAGATTTCAGCACGGCATCCTGCTACGGGAGATGCCGCCGAACCGACCGGGGCTCGACGCACGCCAGGAGGCCGCATGGCACGGGTGAACCTGAGGGCTGCATTCATGAGCGGCCTTTCGTCCACCGTCACGGCTCAGCAGGTCTTCACCAACCGGGTCGACGAAGTGGCCGCGTTCGCCCGGTCGGTCGACGAGCTCCACCGGATGCTGGACGAGGCCGAGGTCTCGCCGGTCGTGGACCGCGGGCAGGGCCGCCGCAATGTGCTGACCTTCTACGGCGTGGGTGGCATAGGCAAGACGACGCTCTCCCACGAGTTGGAGCGCCGCCTCCTCGCCGAAGCGTGGGAGAAGGAGCGCGACGACGTGGTGACCGTGCGGATCGATCTCTCGGAGGAGGGCGCCGGCGACATCGAGAGCCTGTTGCTGCGTCTGAGGGCCGCCCTGGGGCAGTTGGGGAGCCGTTGGCCGGCCTTCGACCTGGCACTGGCCTCCTACTGGGCTCGCGCTCACCCCGGCGAGGCCTTGCAGGAGTTCCTGGACGCCTCGCCGGCGCTGCGGCGCGCCTCGCGGAGCATCGCGCTGGGTGACCAGATCGCGGAGGCCGTGAAGCAGGTCGACCCGGGTGGTCTGGGAGGTCTGACCGGACTGGCCCACCGGGCCGCGCTCGTCACGTACCGCGCCGTCCGGGACCGGGTGCGGGAGGGCCGGCTGCTGGCCGACTGCGACCTGTTCGCCGAACTGGTCGAGGCGGACGCCGACTACGAGACGCTCTCGTACTTCCCGTACCTGCTGGCCTGGGACTTGGAACGGCAACCCCGGGGCGGTCGGGCGGGCCGGCGGCCCCGGGTGTGCGTCTTCCTCGACACCTTCGAGGTGATCAACGGCCAGGCCGACCGCGCAGTGGAACGGTTCGTCCAGCGCTGCGCCTATCTGATGCCGAACGTGCTGTTCGTCATCACCGGCCGGAACCGGATCGACTGGGCCGACTCGGGCGCGGGCGGCGAGCTGGATTTCACCGGCCCGGAGTGCTGGCCCCAGCTGCACTTCAGCAACGACACGGCCGAACCACGGCAGCACCTCGTGGGGTACCTGTCGGACTCCGACGCGGACAGCTATCTCCGTGAGGCCCTCGTCCGGGGCGGTGAGCCCGCGATGTCGGCGGAGATCCGGGAACGCGTCATCTCCGGCGGCCAGGGGCTTCCCCTGTACCTGGACCTGTCGGTCTCCCACTGCGCCGCCTTGCTGGCACGCGGCGGGCAACCCTCCGTGGCGGACTTCGGCGGCTCGTTCACAGCCGTCGCGACCCGGTCGATCAGGGACCTCCCCCGGGAGGAACGCGACCTGGTCCGAACAGCGGCGCTCACCGACCGGGTGGGCGCAGAGCTGCTGCGCGCCGGTCAACCCGGAGTCTCCGACGGGAGCGTGGCACGCTTCCTTCGCCGACCGTTCCTGACACACGACGACGCCTATGCGTTCCCGTACGCGTTGCACGTGGCGTTGCGGCAGGCCATCGGCGAGGCGGACCGGACGCTTCCGGACGGCTGGTCGGATCGCGACCGCAGTGAGGTCGCCGCCCGGCTGCTGAGCTGGCTGGGCGAACGCCTGGGCCCCTCCGGCGGGCGGGTGGCGACGGCGCAAGCCCTCGAAACCGGGCTCAAACTCTCTGCCGAGCACGATGTCTTCGACGACTGGATGACGCTGGCCACCCAGCGACTCGTCGAGGCCGGCCAGTGGTCGGAGCTCGGCGCCGGTCTTACCGGCGGCCCGGTGGGCCTCCCCGAGTACCGGGCGATCCGGGCCGCCATCCGAGGAGTCCAGCTCCGCCGGACCGGCCGCGTCGAGGAGGCGATCGAGGTGCTCGGCGGCGCGGCCGGAGGCGTGCGGCACGGTGGCCGGACGGCACAGCTGGTCCGCATCCACCTCGCCCACGCCCTGCGCAACCACGGCGACTACACGCAGGCCGCGGAGATCTACCGGGGCTTGGTGGGGGGCGAGTTCGACGCGGCCGCCCGCTACTGGCTCAGCGACTTCGACTACCTCAACGGGCGGTTCGCGGCCGCTCTCGCCTCCCTGCACGAACAGCCGGTCCGTGGCCCGGAGGACGAAGGCGAACGGCTCCGGCTGACCGGGCACATCTGGCGGGTCAACGCCCGCTTCGAGGAAGCGACTTCCGTCTACCACGAGGCGATCGACCTGGCGAGGCGCGAGGGACTGGCCGCCGCAGAGGCGAAGGCACTCGCCAACCTGGCGCAGACCGCCTGCTGGTCCGGGGACACGGCAGCCGTCGCGGACGCGGCGGGCCGAGCCCGGGAACTGCTCGACCTGGTGCCCAACCCCGTCGAACTGGTCAAGCTCCGGTCCGCCGAGGCGGTGGCCCACGCCATGGCCGGCGACGTCGGCGCTGCCCGGTCCGCGGTGGGAGACACCCGGCACCTTGCGGACGGGATCGCCTACCGGGGCGGCCACAACCTGGCGGACGTGGCCGATATCCTCCTCGGCGTGCTCGCCGGTGACCACGAGGGTGCTCGTCGCACGCGATCCGAGCTCGATGCGCGCACCCGTACGTCCGGCGGCAACACCTACTGGGTTCCCATCGCGACCTCCTGGATCGACGGCTCCCTCGCCGCCGCGGAGCACCTGCCCGCCGTCGGCTGGGTGGACGGCCCCGTCGCGTCGTTGGGCCGCTGGGCAGCGGTGGTGACACGTCGATGACGCTCCCCGGCCCCCGCACCTGGGCCGAGTCGTCCGGAGAAAGCAGAGTCTGATGACTGACCTCGTAAGCGTCGGCCTTGTCGGCGTCGGCACCATCGCGCAGACCCATCTCGCGGTCCTGGCCGAACGGGACGATGTGCTGGTCGAGTTCACGGTCGATCCGAACCGGCCGGAACCGCCCTCGTTCCGTGGAACCACCCCGCGTCACTACGCCGGCCTGGACGACGCGCTCGCGGAGCACCGACCCGATCTGCTCGTGCTCGCCACTCCCACGCACACGCACGCGGAGCTGGCGGCCCAGGCTCTCCGGCTCTCCACGGCCAAGGTGCTGGTCGAGAAACCCCTCGTCCACGACCTCGCCTCGCTCGGGCGGCTTCGCGCGCTGGACGAAGCGGTCGACGTGCGGGGCCGGTTGTTCACCGCGCACCACTTCGCCTTCTCGCCGGAGGTCGGCTGGGCGGCGGAACTGCTCGCCGAGCACCCCGAGTGGGGGCCCGTCACGGCCGTCACCTCCGCGTTCTACGACCCCTACGTCCTCAAGGGCGCCGGTGCCTACGAGTCCTACGGCTCCAGCTGGATGGACTCCGGGGTGAACCAGCTCAGCATGCTCACCCGCCTGGTCGACCTCACGGCGCTCACCTCCGCCCGGCAGCTGGACGGCGGCGCCAGCGCGTGGTGCACCGCCGAGTACCGGTCCCGGGGCGAGTCGGGCACCGCACGTCTGCGCAGCAGCTGGCTCACGGGCTCCAGCAGCAAGGAGAGCAGCCTGGTCCTCGGCCGGGCGGGTGTGGAGGTGTGGATCGACCACACCTCCATGACCGGCTTCGCAGCCCGGGACGGCGACCTGCTCGCCGCCTTCGGGACGGACGGTCGGACGGCCCGGAAGGTGGCCCATTACCGGCCGCTGTACGAGAGCCTGCTCTCCGACCGCCCCGACCCGGTCCTCGGGTTCGACGCGGCTGCGAGGATCACCGAGATCCATCACGCGGCGCCCGGCGCGGAGTAGTCCCCGGGGCGGGCGGGGCGCTGCGACGTTCGGGTCGGTGGGGGCGGGCGGGAATCGAGCGACTCGCCGAGACGTGCGGGGGTGGCTCGGGCAGGGCAGGATGGGGCCGGTTCGGGTGGCCTGGCCGCCTGGGCCCCCGTCTCGGTGCGTGGTTGTTCCGGCGGGTGTCGCCACCGTCTGACGGGCGTTCGTCGCTCGGGAGCCGCCCCATGACCGCTTCTGCCCCTGCCGGTCCGATCGTCCGGTTCCACCGTTCGGTCGCCGAGTCGCTCGGCGGGCTCCCGGGTGCCTTCTGGTGGCTCTGGGCTGCGACCCTGGTCAACCGGCTCGGCGGTGTGGTCACGTTCCTGGCGCTCTACCTCACCGCGGACCGTGGCTATTCGGCCTCGTACGCGGGGGTGGTCGCCTCGCTCATCGGCCTCGGCTCGGCGATCGCCGCGCTGGTCGGCGGTGTGTTGGCGGACCGGATCGGCCGGCGGCCCACCCTGCTGGCCGCCCAGCTGCTCACCGCGCTCACCACGGCGGCCCTGGGTTTCGCCGACGGGCAGTTGGCGATCGCCTCGACGGCGTTCCTGGTCGGTCTGAGCAGTTACGCCTCCCGTCCGGCGACGTCCGCGATCATCGCGGACCTGGTGCCGGCCGCCGACCGGGCCCGTGCCTTCGCGCTGAACTACTGGGCGATCAACATCGGGTTCGGCGTATCGGCCGCGCTGGCCGGGCTGGTCGCCGCCCACGACTACCGGGTGCTCTTCCTCGTGGACGCCCTGTCCACGCTGCTCTGCGCCGTGGTGGTCTTCGTCAGGGTCCCGGAGACCCGGCCCGTCGAGCCGCAGCAGGATGCCGCCGGGCCGGGGGAAGGGCCGGGGGAAGGGGTGGGGGAAGGAGCGGGGAGAGGGCCGAGCGCCGGGCTGGGCACGGTCTTCCGGGACCGGCGCTTCATGGCGCTGGTCGGGCTGACCTTCGCCTTCGGGCTGATGCTCCAGCAGGGCAACACGACGCTCGCCGTGGACATGGGCAAGGCCGGGCTGACCAGCACGCAGTACGGAGTGGTGATCGGGATCAACGGTCTGCTGATCGTCCTGTTGCAGATCCCGGTGACCCGCCTGACGAAGGGCCAGCACCGGGGGATGCTGCTGCTGGTCAGCGCGCTGCTCACCGGGTCGGGCTTCGGCCTCACCGCGTTCGCGGGCTCCTCCGCCCTCTACTACGCCGCCACCGTGGGGGTCTGGACGCTCGGCGAGATGATTCAGGCACCCACGAGCATGAGCCTGGTGAGCGAGCTCTCGGCGACGAGCACCCGCGGGCGCTACCAGGGGGTCAACTCGCTGGCCTGGTCGGCGGCCTCCTTCCTCGGGCCGGTCGCCGGCGGGCTGCTGCTGGACCACGCCGGCCGGGGCGCCCTCTGGGGATGCTGCGCGGTCCTCGGCACGGTGGCCGCGGCGGGGTACCTGGCGTTGGGGCGGCGGGTGGACACCGGGCGCTACTCGATGCCGTGACCAGGCCCTGAAAGGGGACGGGACGGATCACGGCTCCTGGCGAAGGTCGGTCCAGGGGGCCAGGTCGGGTGCGGCGCTCTCGCTGCGGAAGAGGAACTCGAACAGCAGCCGGGCGGCGAGCTGCGCGGTGCTGCCGGAGGGGTCGTAGCGGGGGGCCACCTCCGCGATGTCCACGGCCTCCACGGGCAGGGCGCGCAACTCCTCGTAGACGTCCAGGAGGTGGCCGGTGTCGATGCCGCCCATGGTCACGTGGCCGGTGCCGGTCGCCACGGCGCTGTCGAGGACGTCGATGTCGAGCGACACGTACACGGTGTCGCAGCGCTCGCCGAGCTGCTCGACGAGCGGGCGCAGGGCCGCGGCCGCGCCCTGGCGCAGGATCTGCGATCCGGGCACCACGTGGAAGCCCCGGTCGAGCAGGCCGCGGAACTGGTCGTACCTGGTCACGTCGCCGACGCCCACGAAGGCGATGTCCTCGGGGTGCATCCCCGGGAGCTCGCTGATCCGGCGGGAGTTCGACCCGTGGTAGAGCGGCCCGTGCAGGGTGCTCCAGTTCCCGAAGTCGAAGTGGTGGTCGATGTTGATGAATCCCACCCGCCGCGCGCCCCGGTCCAGCCGGCCGGCGCGGAAGCCCGCGAAGGTGGGGAAGGTGGTCGAGTGGTCCCCGTTGAGGAAGACCAGGCGCGGCGCCGATCCGCTCAGCCGCCGGCTCCCGGCGGCGACCGCCTGGAAGGTGCGGATGGTGTCGGTCGGGTAGATGTGCAGGTCGCCCGCGTCGGCCACGCGCGGGGCGCGGTAGCGGAACGTCCGGCCGCTGCGGGTGTCCAGCATCTTCCACTGGCCCAGGCTGGTGAGGTAGCTGGAGAACACCAGGCTCGCCTGCCGGATCGCGCGCGGCCCTTCGGCCGCGCCCGGGCGGGAGCTGGCGGTCGCGTCGTACGGGACACCGGCCGCCACCCAGCCGTCCTCGCCGACGTCGACCTGCGCCCGGTCCGCGGCGGGGGCACCGAACAGGGTGGCGAGGCCGGCCCACCCGGGCAGCGGGTCGGTCTCGAACTCCTCGGGTTTGACGCTGCGGTGGAGCGCCTCGAAGTCGGGGAGTTGGGAGGGGAGTTGGCTGAGGGGTTGGTGGGGCAGCTGGTACGGGGGCTGGGTGGGGGGCTGGTTCATGCGGTCTCCCTTGGGGAGTTGGTGGAGTGCTTGGGGTGGGCCGGTACGGGGGCGCGGACGATGCGGTGGGCGGCGGCGATCTTCTCCTGGAAGAGCTCCCAGCTGCGCTCCGGAGTCAGGTGGCTGGGCCGGTAGACCACCGGGGCGTCCTCCCGCCACTGCGCGAAGTCCCAGGTGAAGATGCGCTCGCGCAGGCGCTGGAAGTCGGGGGTGAGCGGGTAGGGGACGAAGTTGTAGAGGTTGAAGAGCCACAGGGCCCGGCGGTTCGCCTCCAGCCACCGGACGGTCTGCGCGTGGGACTCCTCGGTCTCCTCGTCCAGTCCGCCCATCATGTTGAGGACCACCTTCAGGCCGGCGTCGCTCAGCGCGTGGATCCGTTCGCTGTAGTCGTCGAGTCCGCGGGACAGCTTGCCGAGCCGTTTGAGCATCTGGGAGTCGGCCGACTCGAAGCCCAGCTCGACTGCCACGACGCCGAGTTCGAGCATCGCCTCGATGACCCACTCCTTCACCTGGAGGACGTGGGTCTGCACGATGAACTTGTAGTCGGGGCGGTCGCGGAACACCTCCAGCAGGTTGCGGACCGCCTCCCGGGACTGCCCGAAGGTCTTGTCGCCGACGTAGACGAGCCGGGTGTCCGGGAAGCGGTCGGCGAGCTGGTCCACTTCGGCGCGGAGGGCGCTGCTCCCCACCAGGGTGAGCTGCTTGCTCCAGGCGTCCCCGCAGAAGGCGCACTTGTACAGGCAGCCGTGGCTGGCGTTGAGCCGCAGCATCGGCACCTTGCCGCTGTAACCGTCCAGATGGCGGTAGTCCGGTGCCCAGGTGATGGGCTCGGGCACCAGCCCGAGGGCGGCCCGCTTCTCCGTGCGGCCGCCCCGCCCCGAGGCCAACTCGACCAGGACGGCCGCGAAACCGGTGTCGAGCTGCCCGCGGTGCACGGCGTGCACGGAGCCCTCGGGCGCCAGCGGGGCCATGTTCCCGCCCAGGACGACGCGCCGCCCGGCGCGTTCCAGCTCGCCCGCGAGGTCCAGGGCGAGCCGGAAGTTCTGGGCCAGCGGCGAGAACAGGACGAGATCGCCGGGTGCCGTCGCCGCCAGGATCGGAGCGCCGCAGGCCTCGCTGTCGGCAGGGGTGCGGGACAGGTCGACGAAGCAGGAGTCGATCGCGGTGCTGTCCAGCAGGGCGGTCAGGTGCGCGACCCAGAGCGGAATCTCCCAGAGCCCGTCGGACGGGATGAAGTACTCCGGGAGGAATGCGCGGAAGCGGCGGTCGTAGTCCTGGTAGTAGGCGGACAGCCGGTCATCGGGGTCGCGGGTGGACGGGAAGGGCAGTTGGACGATGCAGCACCTGGTCACGATTCCTCCGCACGTGGGGACGTGCTCGCGCCGACCGGCTCACGGGAGGGCGCCGATCGGTCGCGCCCGGAGGAGCTCCTGCCCGGGCGGTGGCCGCCGCCATCGGCGTGAACGACGCTCACTGGTGCGCGTACCGGCCCCGTGGAGCGCGCAGGACCTTCGTGCCCCCGGGGCGTGCGCCGGGTCGGCCTGCTCGGCGACGCGATCCACCCCATGCCGCCGTACCGTGGTTGCGTCAATGCGCGCCGGGCCCGCCACTTGCGGGGTGGGCCCGGCGCGCATCGGGACGGTCTGGTGTCAGCTGAAGGAGAGGTCGGCGGTCAGGGTCGAGTCGGCGATGGGCCGGCCGGTTCCGAGTAGGACGTCGACGCAGTTGTCCACGAGCGGCTGGTCGCTGGTGACGTCCACGAGTGCGGTCAGTTTCTGCCCGGCCAGGCGGGTGGAGGAGGCGGTGACGGTGCCGGTGAGGCTCCCGGACCCGTCGACCTCGACGATGGCGATGTCGGTGACGGTGCTGCTCGCCTGCGTGCCGTCCTGCAGGTTCCAGGTGAAGGTCGCCGAGGAGCCCGGTGCCAGTGCCGGCGGCGTCGCCGGGCTGCAGCTGATCGCGTCGAACCTGAGCGTCGCGGTGACGGTGCCGCCCGTCACGGCCGTCGGGCCGTCCAGCGAGTCCTTGCACCTGCTCGCCGTCCCGCCGATCGCCACGGTGGTGGCCTCTGGGCCGGCCGAGAGCGGCGGGCTGAAGTTGACGGCGGCGTTCACGGTGCAGTTCAGGATTTCCGCGGCGGCCGTCGGGGCGGCGTCGGCGGCCGGGGTCACGCCGGTGGACAGTGCGGCGAGGACGGCGGACACGGTCACAACGCTTCGGCGTACGGACACGTGGGTTCCCTTTCTTTCGTCGGACCGGAGGGGTGCGGCCCGCACGCGGGGCGAGGCGGGCCGAAGGGCGTCGAAGGGCGACGCCGAAGGGTGACGGTGACACGGCGCGCCGGATCCCGGCCGTCGCCATCCCGGGAACCCCGCCGATGGGCCTCGAATGGTCCAGAACCGGGGCCCGGCCTCGCGGGCCCGTGGGCGGCTGGGACGGAAGACCGCCCGGTCGGTCGTCCGGGCTTGCGGGACGGGGCATCGGCGGACACCGTGAGTACGCGATCAGTCGCGCGTGCCCCTGCTGAACGGCCCGGTCCTTTTCCCGCCAGGAGGCTTGTGATGTCCCCTCTCGTCCTTGTGCGCGGCCGCGTGGCGGCCATGGTGTGCGCGTCGGCCGTCGCCCTCGGCGCCCTGGCGGCGGTCTGCGCCCCGGCGTGGGCAGACACCGGGCGGGCGGACACGGGGCAGGCGGTGGCCGGGCGGGCGGTGGAGGACCGGGCAGTGGAGGGCAGGGCGGCGGAGGGCAGGGCGGCGGAGGGCCGGCGCGCCTTGATCAACTTCGGCACGGTGAAGTGGTTCAACGCCGACAAGGGGTTCGGGTTCATCGTGCCGGACGTCCCCGGCCCGGACCTCTTCGTCCACTACTCGTCCATCGTCGGGGTCGGGTACCGGACCCTGGAGGAGGGGCAGCGGGTCGAGTTCCAGATCGAGCAGGGCCGCAAGGGCCCGCAGGCCGTCGACGTCGTCGGCCTCTGAGGGCGCGCGGAGCCCGTCAGGCCGCGTGGTCGAGGGCCGGTGCGGCCGCCGGCTGCGCCGTGGCCCCGGCGCTCTCGGCCTGCGCGCCCCAGCGGCGGGCCAGGACGGCGCAGACCATCAGTTGCAGTTGGTGGAAGAGCATCAGCGGCAGCACCATCAGCCCGGCCGCCGGGCCCGGGAAGAGGACGGTGGCCATCGGGACGCCGCTGGCCAGGCTCTTCTTGGAGCCGCAGAAGACGATCGCGATCAGGTCGGCCCGGCCGAACCCGAGCCGGCGGCCGACCAGCAGCGTCGTGGTCAGGACCAGCGCCAGCAGCGCCGCCTCCGCCCCCAGCAGGGCCGCCAGCCGGGGCAGGGAGAGGGCGCCCCACACCCCGCCCACCACGGCGGCGCTGAAGGCGCTGTAGACGACCAGCAGGATCGAGCCGCGGTCGACCAGGCCGAGGACGGCGCGGTGGCGGGCCATCCAGGCGGCGATCCAGCGGCGCAGCACCTGGCCGGCGGCGAAGGGGAGGAGGAGTTGCTCGGCGATCTCCAGCACGGTGCCCGGCGAGACGCCGCCCTTGGTGTGCAGGAGCACGGCGGCGAGCAGCGGGGTCAGGACGATGCCGAAGAGGCTGGAGAAGGTCGCGCTGCAGACGGCCGCGGCCGTGTTGCCGCGGGCGATGGAGGTGAAGGCGATCGAGGACTGCACGGTGGAGGGCAGCAGGGTCAGGAACAGCAGGCCCTGGTAGAGCTGCGGCGACAGCACCGCCGGCACCAGCAGGTGGGCGGCCACCCCGAGCAGCGGGAAGAGGCCGAAGGTGACCGCGAGCACGGTGCCGTGCAGCCGCCACTGCTTGAGCCCCTCCCAGGCCTCGCGGGCGGAGAGCCGGGCGCCGTAGAGGAAGAACAGGACGGCGACCGCGCCGGTGGCGGCGTCGGAGAAGGCCGGTGCGGCGGCGCCGCGGGCGGGGAGCAGGGCGGCCACTGCCACGGTGCCCAGCAGGGCGGCGATGAACGGGTCGACCCGGAGGCGGGCGGGGCGTCGGGGCAGGTGGGAGCGGGGCGGACGGTTCGGGCGAGGCATGGTTCTCCGCGGTGGCGGTTCGGGTGGGATGGCCTCAGCCTGCCGCCCGCCGGGGTGATTGTGAATCCCGCTGGCGGCACTCACTGTCATCATGATCCGTGATATCAGCGGATAGAATGGCCAGGTGTTCGATCCGGTGCAGTTGAGGTCCTTCCTCGCGGTGGCCCAGACCGGCGGCTTCACCCGGGCCGCCCAGCGGCTGGGGCTGCGGCAGTCGACGGTCAGCCAGCACGTACGGCGGCTGGAGACGGCCGCCGACCGGCAGCTCTTCCTGCGCGACACCCACTCCGTGCAGCTCACCAGCGAGGGCGAGGCCATGCTCGGCTTCGCCCGGACGATCCTGGAGGCGCACGAGCAGGCGCTCGGCTACTTCGCGCAGACGCAGGTGCGCGGGCGGGTGCGGTTCGGCGCCTCGGAGGACTTCGTCCACACCGAGCTGCCGCAGATCCTGCGGAGCTTCCGGCGGAGCAACCCCCAGGTCGACCTCGAACTCACCGTCGGCCTCAGCGCCGTGCTCTACGAGCAACTGGCCGACGGACGGCTCGACCTGGTGCTCGGCAAACGCCCGCCCGGCGGTGGCTCGCAGGGCCAACTGGTCTGGCAGGACAAGCTGGTGTGGATCGCGGCGGAGGACTTCCGGACGGACCCGGCCGAGCCGCTGCCGCTGATCGTCTACCCGCCGCCCAGCTTCACCCGGGTCCGCGCCCTGGAGGTCTGCGAGCGCGACGGGCGGCCCTGGCGGATCGCCTGCACCAGCACCAGCCTCTCCGGGGTCCGGGCCGCCGCGCTGGCCGGCCTCGGGGTGGTGCCGCACGCCCGCAGCCTGATCCCGTCGGGCCTGCGGGTGCTGCCCGACCAGCCGGGCCTGCCCAATCTCGGTACCACCGAGTTCGCCCTCACCACGGGGCGCACCACGGCGCGCGGCCCGGCCCGGGTGCTGGCCCAGGCGGTCCTCGCGGACGCGTTCCGCCTGCAACGCGCACCGGAGCGGGCGGAGCCGTGACGGGGGGGGCGACGGTCGGGGGCTGCCCGGACGCGGGCGAGGCGGCGGACCGACGGGTTCCCACGATCGATGGTGACAGGAAGTCAAGGGCGGTGGCCGAAGCCGGACTTCACACCGCTCGGCCGTTGAACCCGACGGTTCTCCGGTCGCGTTACGAAGGCTAGAGCAGCCGGCTGACGCGGACAGGGAAAGGTCGGGAAAGATGCGATTTGGCGACATGCTGCACGGACACCGGAAGCACCGGGGCCTGACCCAGCAGCAACTGGCCGACCTCGCCACGCTGAGTGTTCGCGCGGTGCGCAATCTGGAGCGGGGCGGGGCGCTGCGGCCCCGACGGGAGACGGTGCGGCTGCTCGTGGACGTGCTGCGGCTGGACGCCGACCAGCGGGCGCAGTTCGAGTCGGCGGCGTTCCCCGAGGCGCCGGGCGGGGCGCCCCGTGATCGCGGCCCCGGCTTGCGGGTGCCCGGGGCGCGCGTTTGAGTGGGAAGGTACCGGCGGAATCGGGGGCGAGGAGGCGCCATGTCGCACCACAAGTCCAACAAGGACGTCGAAGGCGACCCGGACACCGGGCACGGGCGCGGTCTGCCCCGGCGGCCCGACGAGGAGGAGCTCGACGAGCGCACGGAGGAGGACCGCGAGGAGGTGGGCCTGCCCCCGGAGCCGGATCCGGAGGACACGCCCTGAGGCGTGTCTGACTCGCCCTAGGGTCCGGGGCTACTGCCGAGCCCGGTCGGAGCCGGGCTGCGGGCCGGTGGGGTCGCCCGCCTCCCCGCCCCTGGCCGGCCGGGTGTGGACCTTGGCGACGCAGGCCGGGAGGGCGGCGGCGTGGTCGTGGTCCCGGGCCCGGTACGCGCTGGGGGTCTCGCCGACCAGCTGGGTGAACCGCGAGCTGAACGAGCCCAGCGAGGTGCAGCCGACCGCCATGCAGACCTCCGTCACGCTCAGGTCGCCGCGTCGCAGCAGCGCCTTGGCCCGCTCGATCCGGCGGGTCATGAGGTAGCCGTACGGGGTCTCGCCGAAGGCGGCGCGGAAGCTGCGGGAGAAGTGGCCCGGCGACATCAGCGCGGTGTGTGCCAGCGCCGACACGTCCAGTGGCTGGGCGTAGTCGCGGTCCATCCGGTCGCGGGCCCGCCGCAGTCGGACGAGGTCGGGTAGGGGGACTCGGGACACCTGGGGCACGTCTGCCACGCTACCCGCCCGGTCCGACAGGGTCGCGCGCCGGCGTGCTCCGGCCGCTGCCCCGGCCCGCCTCGCCCCGGCCCGCCTCGCCCCGGCCCGCCTCGCCCCGCCCCGCCCGCTCCCGCACCCCCGTCCCTGCGTCCTGGGCTGTCCCCGCGCCCCACCGTCTTGTTCGGACGAAATCGGGCTGAAGGTGCTGTTTTCGAGCATGGCGGCCGGTATCGGACGAACGGGTCCGGATTCGAACTGGTGGTGGAGTGAGTGTGGCGCTCTTGTCACGCGTGCACATGAAGTTTCGTCAATTCCCTTGCGGAGAGCTAAGATTGCCGATCTGCTGATGACTCCTGATCAGCCCGGGTGTGATAACCCGTCGATGATGAGAGCGGGACATTGGGAAGAACGAGGCAGCGAACGAGGTGCGTCGCGCAGGTCGCGGCGCTGACGATGGGATTGTCCGCTGCGGCGCTGGTGACGGCGCCGGCGGCCTTTCCACAGCCCGGCGACGGGACGGTGACCGTCCGGGTGATCCGGGCGGTGGACACCAGCGGAGTGTGGACACCGGCCCTGGAGCCAGGGCTCGCGGGCGTGAAAGTGACGCTCACGGATGACGCCGGGCTGGCGATCGAGGGGGTGACGGCGGCCGACGGGACGGTCACCCTGGCCCCGGCGGCGGCCAAGCCGTCCGGGGGCAAGTACCGGGTGCAGGTGGTGAATCCGAAGCCGGGCGTGCTGTTCCCGGCGTTCGCCTCCCGGCAGGGGCTGGACGGCGCGCCGACCCAGCTGAGCAGCAACGAGGAGTTCGTCGACCTCTCGGGCGGCAAGAACGTGGCGTACACCACCGGGCTCTGGAACCCCGGTGACTACTGCCAGAAGAACGCCCCGCTGGTCACGGCCTGCCAGCCGATGGACCGCGAGGGCGGGGCCCAGCGCACGCTGGTCTCCTTCCCGTACAGCGCGCGCGGCCAGGACGGCGAGGGCGTGACCGCCACGAACCTCGCCACCAACGCCGATACCGGCACGCTGTACGGCATCGCCTGGAACAAGGCCGACCGGCGGCTGTTCTCCTCGGCGGTGGCCAAGCGCACCACCGACTACGGTCCGGGCGGTGCCGGGGCGATCTACGTCACCGACATCGCGCAGAAGAAGACGACGCTGTTCACCACCGTCCCGAACGCGGGCTCGACGGCCCACGGCGGCGGCACCGACGACGCCTTCCTCGACACACCGGGCAAGGAGAGCCTCGGCGGCATCAAGATCACCGACGACGGCAAGGACCTGTTCGTCGTCAACCTCAACGACCGCAAGCTCTACCGCTACAACGCCACCGTGGCGGCCGCCGGGAGCCCGACGGCCTCCTACCCGATCCCCGACCCGGGCTGCCCGGCGGCGGGGGACTGGCGTCCGTTCGGCCTCGGCCTCCAGGACGGCACCGGCTACCTCGGCGGAGTGTGCTCCGGCGAGTCCACCGGCAAGCTCACCGACCTGCGCGCGGTGGTCCTGCCCTTCGACCTCGCCACCGGCGTGTTCGCCAAGCCGGTGCTGGACCAGCCGCTGGACTACCCGCGCCAGTCCACCGTCGGCTCGGGCCCGTGCGACGGTGCGAGCTGGTTCCCGTGGACGAGCACCTACCCGACCACGCAGAACGGTCGGCCGTGCGGCAACTACACCATCGCCCAACCCGAACCCGAGTTGGGCGAGATCACGTTCGAGACCGACGGCTCGATGCTGCTGGCCTTCCGCGACCGCTTCGGCGACCGCGCGCCGGGCTCCCCGGCGCCGGGCTCCGTCGCCGTCGTCATGTCCGGCGGTGACCTGAACAAGGCCTGCCGGGCGAACGGCACGTACGTGATGGACACCAACAACGGCTGCGGGCTCGCTCCCCGGGGCACCCGGTTCTTCGACACGACCTGGGGCGGCCACCGCAACACGGCGTTCGCCGGCATGGCGCTCTCCAAGGTCGAGAGCACCGTCGCCGTCTCCGCCTTCGACCCCAACCACACCGCCCTCGGGTACGGCACGTCGTTCCTCCAGCGGGCGAACGGCCAGCAGGACCCGCAGTTCGGCTTCCGGCTCAACCCGGCCGGGGTGATCGCGCCGTTCGGCAAGGGCGCCTCGATGGGCGACTTGGAGGTGCTCTGCGACCAGGCTCCGTTGCAGATCGGCAACCGGGTCTGGTACGACCCCGAGCGCAAGGGCATCCAGAACCCGGGCCAGCGCCCCGTCGAGGGCGCGACCGTCCACCTCTACGACGAGTCGGGCAAGCTGGTCGGCACGACGAAGACGACGAAGCGCGGCGAGTACTACTTCGACGACTCCGACGTCACCGGCGGCCTCAAGCCGAGGACCAAGTACACGATCCGGCTCGACAACCCGGCGGACTACGCCAAGGGCGGGCCGCTCTACCAGTGGGTGCCCACCGACGCGGACGTCGGCGACAACCACTTCATCGATTCCAAGGGCCTGGTGCCGCCCGGCGCGAAGTTCCCCGAACGGGCGCTGACCACCGGCGGGCCGGGCGAGAACGACCACACCTTCGACTTCGGGTTCCGGCAGCAGGAGGGCGCGCTGCGCCTGGTCAAGCACGACCAGGACGGCAAACCGCTGGCGGGGGCGAAGTTCCAGCTGTGGCACGACACCAACGGCACCGACGGGTTGCAGACCGGCGGTGACAAGCCCGACACGGCGGTGGGCGGGCCCTGCACGACCGGCGCCGACGGCCTCTGCCAGGGCGCCGGGGTGCCGGGGACGTACTACTGGCAGGAGCTCAGCCCGCCCGACGGCTACGCGGCTCCGGACACCACCGTGTTCGGTCCGCTGGCGCTGACCTCCGACAACCTCGCGGACGGTGTCTCGGTGACGGCGGTCAACAAGCTGCTGCCCACCCCGACGCCGACCCCGACGCCGACGCCGACCAACTCGTCGAGCCCGCCGAGCCCGTCGAGTTCGCCGAGCGCGCCGGAGCCGACCACGCCGCCGGGGCCGACGGAGTCGCCGAGCCCGTCGACGGTGAACCCGCTGCCCCCGCCCGGGGGACAGCTGCCCAACACCGGGGCCAACGCCCTGGTGCCGCTGGGGATCGTCGGCGGCGCGGTGCTGGTGGCGTCCGGCGGTGCGCTGGTCTTCGTCGCCCGTAAGCGCAGGGCGCGGCACCAGTAGGAAGCGGTGAGGAGGGGCGGGCCCGTGGCGCGAGTCATGCC
>NZ_JBHWIJ010000046.1:35372-40449 GCF_042732255.1 Kitasatospora sp. NPDC059803
GGGGGCGGCGGGCGGGGGCCGGGGGGCCCCGGCCGCCGCCCCCGCGGCGGGCCCCCGGTCTGTGCGCGCGGGCGGGGGCGCGGCGCGGGGGGGCGGTCTCGGCGGCCCGGGCCCGCCCGCCGCTCGTTCGCACGACAGTGACGACAAGTACGACGGTCACGACCAGTACGACGGTGCTGACCAGGAGGAGGGCTGCCAGATGGCCCGTAGGAAGATTGGGAAGAGGGCGCGGCTGGGCCTGCTCGTCGGGGTGGTCGGCGCGGTGGTGGTCGCCGGGGCCACGGCCCTCGGGGTGACGGCCTGGGGCGAACCGGAGGAACGGGCGGTGACCATGGACGAGGCGTCCCGGCTGGCGCTGTCCCGGCTGACGCTGTACCAGGCCAGCCCGGCGGCGGTGGCGCTCACCGCGGCGGAGGGCGGCGGCGTGCAGATCCGGGTGGAGGGGGTGGTGGACTACCGCACCCGCCGGGGGGTGGGCCGCTACCAGGTCTCCGGGGCCTCGGGCCAGCTCGACCACGGCCTGATCATCTGGGACGGCGACGGCCTCGGGCTGGCCCCGGAGCCGGCCGGCTCCGGCCCCGCCTGGGAGCAGGCCGAGCACGTCCCCCGCTCCGGCTGGTCGCCGCGCTCCTACACGGCGGACCCGCTGGACGCCGGGCTCGGCCTGCTGGTCCGCCTCGGCGCCGACCGGCCGGACAACCCGCTGCTGCTCGCCCAGTCCGGGGCGCGCCTGCTCGGCCGGGACCGCATCGACGGCCGCGACTACGACCGCTTCTCCGGCCCGCGCGCCCAGGGCGCGGCCCCGGACGGCGGGCCGTCGCCGCTCACCTACTGGGTCGACGGCGACGGCTCGCTGCGCCGGGTCACCATGCGGATGCCCGGCCTGGGCACCCCGACGACCGTCGACCTCACCGGGCGGCAGGACGGCGTGCGGATGCCGGAGGCGCCGTGGGCCGCGGGGTGAGGCCCCGGGGCCGTTAGGGCCGCCGGGGCTGCGGCTCACCGGGGCCCGGGCTCACCGGGGTTGCGGCACGGTGGCGGCGTCCGTGGGCAGGGCGTAGCGGTCCGGGTCGACGGGCCCCGGCAGGTCCGTCGCCGGCCGGCCCGGCGCCGACGGGTCGGGCAGGGAGGGCTGCGCGGCCGGGGCCTGCACCTGGTGGAACGGCACGCCGGGCGGCGCCATGACGGTGGCGGGCCGCCCGCCGGGGAGCGGGCTGCGGCCCTGCGCCCCGCACGCCGCCTGGCCCTCCAACTGGTCCGGGCTCTGGGTGTCGGGCGTGTTGCCGGTGAAGCAGTTGCCGGGGTCGGTGGAGGCCAGCACGAGGTCGACGCCGTTGCCCGTGGCGCGGTTGCCCTCGACGCGGTTGCCGCTCGCCGGGTGTCCGGGCGGGTCGGTGACGATGATCCCGGCGGCGCGGTTCCCCTGGACGAGGTTGCGCAGCACCTGGTTCGCGGTGCCGCCGCCGATCCCGAGGCCGATGCCGAAGCCGCCGTCCGCCTGCTCCGGGGTGTCGGCGGCGTTGTTGTCGGTGATCACGTTTCCGGCGATCACCGCGCCGTGCTGCGGGGCGAGGGACTCCAGGTCGTTGGAGTTCACCGTCACGCCGACCCGGTTGCCGACCACCCGGTTGCCGAGGATGCTGAGCCCGTCGGAGGCGTTGGTCAGCTCGATGCCGACCGCGTTGCGCTCCACGGTGTTGCCGTGCACGAGGGTGTCGCAGGGCTTGCACTGGCCGACGTAGATCCCGGAGTCGGCCTGCCCGGAGGCGTAGGAGTCCTCGATCACGCCGCCGCGCGCGTCGAAGGCGTAGATGCCGTACAGGCCGTTGTCGTAGGCCGTCACCCGGGAGGCCCGGAAGCCCTGGACGGGCGGGAAGCGGTTGGTGTCCAGCGGGTCGTACGCGGAGCCGCCGGCGCCGTGCCGTTGCAGGTGCTCGTCGGTGACGCCGGTGAACAGGACGCCGTTGGCGAGGTAGCCGTGCACGGTGAGGTTCTCCACCACCGAGCCGGCGCCGGTGACGGTGATGCCGTTGACGAGGCGCACCCCGCCGTTGAGGACGACGGTGTTGCGGTCCGTCCCGCGCAGGACGATGCGCGGCTTGGTGATCCGGACGCTCTCCGGGTACACGCCCGGGTGGACCAGCACGGTTTCGCCCTCGCGCGCGACGTCCACGGCCTGCTGCACGGTGGGGAAGTCCTCCGGGACCTGGATGACCGTACCGGCCGGATGGCGGGCCTCGTCGGAGGAGGAGCCCGATGCCGCGCAGCCGGCCAGCGCCAGGGTGGTGGCGAGCAGCGCCGCGGACAGCCGTCGCAGGGGCCTCGTGGCACGTGCAGGTGAGGGCCGCCGAGTGAAATGACGCATCATCAGGATTTGCATGAGAGGTGTTCTATCGTCTCCAATGTCGCCCATGCATGCCGAAACCGGAAAAGTGCGGAAACAGACGGAAGCCGCCGGACCCGGTGTCGAGCGGAGGGCGCTGCTCGCGGCCGGGGCGGTGCTCGCCGCCGGACTCGGCGCCGGCGTCCAGGCGTTGGCGCACGGCGGCCACGACGGCTCCGCGCAGCAGCACCCGGCGGCCCCGCCGCCCGACCCGGCGCCCCTCTTCCACGGCCCGCGCCAGGCCGGCGTGACCACACCCCCGCAACCCGCCACCCAGCTGCTGGCCTTCGACCTCGCACCCGCGACCACCGCCGGCGGCCGGGACGTCCTGCGCGGCCTGCTCGCGGACCTCACCCGGCTGCTGGCCGCCGCGACCGCCGGGACGTCGCCGGACCTGCGGCTCCAGGGCGCCGAACCGGCCCGGCTCACCAGCCTGGTGGGCGTCGGTCCCGACCTCGCCGCCCGGCTCGGCCTGAACGTCCCGGCCGCGCTCGCCGACCTGCCGGCCTTCGCCGGCGACCGCCTCGACCCGGCGCGCGGCGGCGGCGACGTCCTCCTCCAACTCTGCGGCGCCGACCGCTGGACGCTGACCGTCGTCGCCGAACTCGCAGCCACCGCCGCCCGCGCTGCCGGGGCCACGCCTCGCTGGAGCCAGTCCGGCTTCCTGCCCGCCACCGCCCCGGGCAGCACCGCCCGCAACCTGTTCGGCTTCAAGGACGGCACCGCCAACCCCGACGAGCCGACCGCCCGGCAGTGGGTCTGGGGCCCGGCGGGTGCGCACGAGAACGGCACCGTCCTGGTCTACCGGCGGATCCGGATGGACGTCGCCGCCTTCGCGGCCCTCCCCGCGGACCGGCGCGACCTGGTCATCGGTCGCCGCGCGGGCGACGGCGCCCCGCTCACCGGCAGCGCCGAACACGACGAACCGGACGTCTACGCCAAGAACCCGGACGGCTCCTACGTCATCCCCGCCACCGCCCACGTCCGGCTCAGCAGCCCCCGCCTCGACGGCGGCGCGCGCATGCTCCGCCGCGGCTACAGCTACGACGACGGCCCGGACGACCGCGGCCTGCTCTTCTGCGCCTTCATGCGCGACCCCGCCCAGTTCACCCGCGTCCAGACCCGCCTCGCCACCCGCGACGCCCTCAACCCGTTCGTCCAGCACCAGGCCTCCGCCGTCGCCTACGTCCTGCCCGGCGCCGCCGAGGGCGCCACGTTGGGCGAGCAGCTCTGGGGTTGAGGACGGTTTGCCCGCGACGGCCCGGGGGTCGACGCGGGCTGCCCGCCGCAGGCGGCCCGGCGCCCCCGGCTACCAGGTGACCGGAAGCTGGGCGGGGCTGCGGGTGGTGGTGCCGAGCTGCCAGGTGAGCCGGTCGACGGGGGTGGTGAGGCGCAGGCCAGGGAGGGCGGTGGCGAGGCGGCGGAGGGATTCGCGCATTTCCAGGCGCATCCGCCAGGCGCCGAGGCAGTAGTGGGGGCCGGCGCTGAAGGCGAGGGTCGGGGCGGGCAGGGGGTGGTCGAGGCCGGCGTCGAGGCCGTCGGGGAAGACGGCGGCGTCGCGGTTGGCACTGCCGAGGCTGACGGCGAGGACGGCGCCGGCGGGGATGTGGACGCCGCCGAGGTCGACCGGTTCGGTGGCGCGCCGGGTGGTGGCCTCGTCGTCGCCGAGCGGGATGAAGTGCAGGAGGCGTTCGGTGACGCGTTCGGTGGTGTCGGGATCGGCGAGGCGGGGCCAGTCCTCGGGGCGTTCGCCGAGCAGGTAGACGAGGGCGTTGCCGAGGGCGCCGGTGACGCTCTCGTTGCCGCTGGCGGTGAGCCCGCAGACCAGGTAGACGAGTGATTCCTCGGGGACGCCGCCGTCCTGGTCGGCGGCCTGGACGAGGCGGCTGACCAGGTCCTCGCCGGGGTGGTGGCGGCGGCGGGCGATCAACTCGCCGGTGTAGGCGGCGTATTCGGCGAGCGCCTCGGCCGGGTCCAGAGCGCCGTCGGTCGCGTCGCCGCCGTCGTCCGGGGTGCCGTCGGCGAGGATCGCCCTGGTCCAGCGGCGGAGCCGTTGCTCGTCGAGGTGGTCCGGTCCGTCGCCGTCGAGCCCCATCAGGCGGCTGGTGACGGCGAAGGGCACCGGCCGGGTGAAGGCGGTGACCAGGTCGGCGGGGGTGCCGCCGGCCGCGAGGGCGTCGACGGCCTGCTGGACGCCCTCCGCGACCCAGGGCTGCCAGCCGGCGATGGCGCGTGCGGTGAAGGCCCGTTGGACGGTGCTGCGCAGCCGGCGGTGTTCCGGCCCGTCCTGGTTGAACATCGACGCCGGGTTGCTGGAGACGTCGGCGCCGCCGCCGGGGGTGCCGACGGTGGCCAGGTCGCCGCGGGTGAAGCGGGGGTCGGTGAGGGTCTGGCGGACGTCGTGGTAGCGGGTGACCAGCCAGGCGGGGGTGCCGTCGGGGAGGGTGGTGGGGTGGGGCGGCTGGGCGGGGGTGACGGGGAGTCGGTGCAACGGGGGGAGGGCGGGTGCGGCGGTGGACATGGGTCCCTTCGGGGTCGGCGGTCCGGCGCGGGATGAGAATCCAACTGTCGTATTTACGTAGATCGTTGGATTCCGCTGCTGCTTGTCCCGTTGGTCCCGATGGTAGCGATTTCACCTCCTCCGGTCAGGGTTTCACCGGGGCCTGTCCGGCGCGCATCCCGCCGGGCGCATCC
>NZ_JBHWIJ010000047.1:0-16278 GCF_042732255.1 Kitasatospora sp. NPDC059803
CCCCGCACCCCGTGCCGGGTGTCGGCCGCCGGACCCCCGCGAGCCGCGTCGCATCACCACCCATGAGGAGAAAGCCCGATGACCACCCACGCCCCCGGGGGCCCGGCCGCCGCACCGCCGGACCTGCCGGACGCGATCGCCGTGACCGGCCTCGCCTGCCGGTTCCCCGGAGCTCCCGACGCCGGGGCCTTCTGGGCCAACCTGGTCGCGGGCCGCGAGAGCGTCACCTTCCGGACCCCCGAGGAGCTGGCGGCCCTGGGCGTCCCCGCCGAACGGCTGGCCGACCCCCGGTTCGTCGGGGCGGGCGGCGTGCTGGAGGGCCTCGCGGAGTTCGACGCCGAGTACTTCGGCATCCCGCCCCGCGACGCCGAGCTGATGGACCCCCAGCACCGGCTGTTCCTGCAGTGCGCGGTCACCGCGCTGGAGGACGCCGGGCAGCTGACCGACGGCGTCGAGGGCGGCGTGGGCGTCTACGCCTCGGCCGGCTTCAACTCCTACCTGACGCACCACCTGCTGCCCAACGCGGCCCACCTGGCCGACCGGGCCGACGTCCAGTGGCTGGCCGCCGGGGACAAGGACTACCTCGCCACCCAGACCTCCTACCGGCTGGGCCTGACCGGCCCGAGCCTGAGCGTGCAGAGCGCCTGCTCCTCCGCCCTGCTCGCGGTCCACCTGGCCGCCGAGGCGCTGCTCAGCGGCGAGTGCGACGTGGCGCTGGCCGGCGCCGTCTCCGCCGGGATCGGCCAGGGGCTCGGCTACCTGCACGCCGAGGGCGGGATCCTCTCCGCCGACGGGCACTGCCGCCCCTTCGACGCCGACGCGACCGGCACGGTCTTCGGCAGCGGCGTCGGCGTGGTGGTGCTGAAGCGGCTGGCCGACGCGGTCGCCGACGGCGACACCGTGCGGGCCGTGCTGCTCGGCTCGGCGGTCAACAACGACGGGAACCGCAAGGTCGGCTTCACCGCGCCGAGCCTGGACGGACAGGTCCGGGTCGTCTCGGCGGCCCAGTCCGTGGCCGGGGTCACGCCCGGCGAGGTCTCCTGCATCGAGGCGCACGGCACCGGCACCGCACTCGGCGACCGGATCGAACTCGCCGCGCTGGGCCGGGTGTTCGCGGACGCCCCGGACTCCCGCCGGGTGCTCGGCGCGGTCAAGTCGAACGTCGGCCACCTGGACACCTGCGCCGGGATGGCCGGGCTGATCAAGACGGTGCTCGCGCTCCAGCACCGCACGCTGCTGCCGACCGTGCACTTCGAGAGCCCCAGCCCCGAGCTGGCCCCGGGCCTGTTCCGGGTGCTGACCGAGGCCGAGCCGTGGTCCGGCCGCGACGGCGCCCGGATCGCGGGCGTCAGCTCCTTCGGCATCGGCGGCACCAACGCCCACCTGATCCTCCAGGACGCGCCGCCGCTGCCCGCCGCGCCCGCCGCCGAACCGGCGCAGTGGGAGCTGCGGCCGCTGTCCGCCCGCAGCGAGCGGGCGCTCGACCGGGCCGCCGAGCGGATCGGCGCGGCGCTGGCCGGCCCCGGTGCGCCCGGCGCGGGCGACGCCGCGTTCACCCTCCAGACCAGGCGGCGCCAGCACCCGTGGCGGCGCGCCGTCCTGACCGGCCGTTCGGGCGAGGCGTCCCCCGCCGCCCAGGCCGTCCAGGCCGTCGCGACCGGCCAGAAGGTGGCCTTCCTCTACCCCGGGCAGGGCGCCGGCCACCCCGGCATGGCGGCCGAGCCGTACCGCGCCGAGCCGCTCTTCCGCGCCGCGCTCGACCGCTGCCTGGACGCCCTGCGGCCGTGGACCACGGCGCCGCTGCGCGAGCTGCTGCTCGACCCGGCCCACCCGGACCTGTTCGACCGGACCGAGACCGCCCAGCCGGCCCTGTTCGCGGTGGAGTACGCGCTCACCGCGTGGTGGACGGGGCTCGGCATCCGACCGGTCGCACTCGCCGGGCACAGCGTCGGCGAATTCGCGGCCGCCTGCGCCGCCGGGGTCTTCGACCTGCCCGGCGCCGCCCGGCTGGTGGCCGAACGCGGCCGGCTGATGGGCACCATGGCGCCCGGCGCGATGCTCAGCGTCCCGCTGCCCGAGCCGGAGCTGCGCGCCCTGCTGGACGACCCGGCCGGGCCGGAGCTGGCCGCCGTCAACGCGCCCGACCGCTGCGTGGTGGCCGGCGCCCCCGAGGCGGTGGCCCGGCTCGCCGAGCGGCTGGCCGCGCGCGGCGTGGCTGTACGGCAGCTGGCCGTGCGGCACGCCTTCCACTCCCGGGACGCCGAACCGCTGCTGGAGGAGTTCGCCCGGCTGGTCGCCACCGTGCCCGTCCAGGCGCCCGCCGTGCCGCTCATTTCCGGCCTGACCGGGCGTGAGCTCACCGCCGAGGAGGCCGCGTCGCCGCAGTACTGGGCGCGCCAGCTGCGGCACACCGTCCGCTTCGCCGACGCGCTCGCCGCGCTGCCGGGCGACGGCCCGCTGCTGGAGCTCGGCCCCGGCCGGGGCCTGAGCGGCTTCGCCGTACGGACCCTGGGCGCCGGGCGCCCCGCGCTGCCCGCTCTCGGCGGCGCCGCGCCTGCCCCGGACCAGCCGCCGGCCCGGCTCACCGCGCTGGCCCGGCTGTGGGAGCGGGGCGCCGAGGTCGACTGGTCCGCCCTCGGCGAGCGGGCCGGGCGCCGGCACGTCTCGCTGCCGGGCTACCCGTTCGAGCCCACCCGGCACTGGTTCGAGCCCGCCGCCGCCGAGCCCACCGCTGCCGTCACCGCCCAGGGCCCCGCCGGACCCGCGCAGGTTTCCGACGGCGTGGACGACTGGCTGCACGTCGTGTCCTGGACGCAGGCCCTGCCGCCGTCCGGCACCGGGCCGCTCCCGTCGTCGGTGCTCCTGCTCGCCGACGAGTCCGGCCTCGCCGAGGCCGTCGCCGGAGAGCTCGCCGCCGCCGGCGCCCAGGTCAGCCTGGTCCGCGCCCGCGCCGGGGCGGTCACCGCGCAGGACACCCCGTTCACGCTCGACGCCGACGACCCCGCCGCCTTCCCCGCGCTGGCCGCCGCCCTGGCCGCGCGCGGCACCGCGCCGGACGCCGTCCTCTCCTGCTGGGCCCTGGACACCCCGCCGCTGCGCTCGGCCACCCCGGGCGAGGCGGCCGACGGCGCGCTGCGCGCCCTCACCGTCCCGGTCCAGCTGGCCCGGGCCCTGGGCGAGGCGTTCCCCGGCCGGCCGCTGCGGATGCTGCTGGTCACCGACGCCGCCCACGGGGTGCACGGGCAGCCCGCCCGCACCCCGCAGGCCGCCGCCGGGCTGGGCGCGGTGCGGGTGCTGCCGCAGGAGCTGCCCGGCGTCACCGTCCAGGCCCTCGACCTGGACTGCCCGACCCGGGAGCCCGAGGAGCTGGCCCTGGCGGCGCAGACCGTGGTGGCGCAGCTGCGCGCCGGGCACGCCGCGGCGCCGCTGACCGCCGTCCGCGGCCGGGCGCACCTGGTGCCGGCCCCGGAGCGGCCCGTCCTCACCGACCCGGCCGGGCCGCAGCCCGCCACGCCGTCCGGCGTGTGGCTGGTCACCGGCGGCCTGGGCGGGATCGGTCTGGCCGTGGCCGGCCACCTCGCCGAGGACGCCGACCGGACGCTCGTCCTGCTCACCCGCCGTGCCGTCCCCGACGGCGCCGGCTGGCGGAGCCTGCGCCCCGAGGGCGCGGCGCCCGCGGCGAGCTGCCCGCCGGAGCTGGCCGAGGCCCTCGCCGGGCTGACGGCGCACGGCGCCCGGCTCTGCCTCGTCCAGGCGGACGTCACCGACGAGGCCGCGCTCGGCGCCGCGCTCGACCGGGTCCGGGCCGCGTACGGCCCGATCGCCGGGGTGGTCCACGCCGCCGGGGTGCCCGGCGGCGGTGTCACCGCGCTGCGCAGCGCCGGGGAGATGGCGCGGGTGCTCGCCCCCAAGGTGCTCGGCACCGTCCTGCTGGAGCGGCTGACGGCCGTGGACCGGCCGGTGCTGGTGCTCTGCTCCTCGGTGCTGGCGCTCACCGGCGCGGTCGGCCAGGCCGACTACACCGGCGCCAACGCCTTCCTGGACAGCTTCGCCGCCGGCACCCGGGCCGCCGTGTCGATCGGCTGGGACCGCTGGTCGCAGACCGGCATGGCGCTGCGGTCCGGCCTGCGCGACTGGCTCGACGGCGGCGAGGTGCTCGACCACGCCCTGTTCGACGCCCGCCGGGCGGAGCCGGACGGGACGGTGGAGCTGCGGCTGCGCCGCACCGAGCAGAGCGTCTGGCCGGCCGAGGAGCACCGGATCGGCGACGTCCCCGTCCTGCCCGGCACCGCGCTGCTCGAACTCGCCGTCGCCGGCCACCGGTTGACGGTCGGGGACGGGCCGGTCGAGCTGGACGCGGTCTTCACCCACCCGCTGCGGATGCCCGCCGACGCCCCGCCCGAGGTCACCCTGCGGCTGCGTCCGGCGCCCGACGGCGGGCACCTGTGGGAGGTGCGCTCCAGCGCCGTGCCGTCCAGGCCGCACGCCCAGGGCCGGATCGCACCGTACGGGGGCGACTCCCCCGAGCGCCTGGACCTCGACGGCCTCGCGGCCCGCTGCGCCCCGGTGCCGCAGGTCGCGGTGCCCTCCGCCGCCGGGGAGCGGCCCGGCGGCGCCAGCGGCCTGCGCACCGGGCCGCGCTGGGAGAGCGTCACCGAGGTCCGCGAGGACGGGCGCGGCGAGGCGATGCTGCGGCTGCGCCTGCCCGAGGCGTTCCACGGCGACCTGGCCGCGCACCCGCTGCACCCCGCGCTGCTGGACACCGCCACCGGCGCCGTCACCGCCCGCACCGGCAGCCACCTGCCGGTCGCCTACCGCCGCCTGGTGGTGCTCGGCCCGCTCGGCCCCGAGGCCGTGGTGCGGGTCGACCGCCGCTCCGGTGACGCCGGGGCGGGCGACACGCTGGTCGTCGACGTGGTCGTCGCCGGGCCGGACGGCACTGCGGCCGTGCTCGTCGAGGGCTTCGTGCTGCGCCCGGCCCCGGCCGCCCCCGGCCCGGGCGCTCCTGGCCTGGACGCCCCCGGCCCGGACACGCAGGGCGGCATCCCGACCCGGCAGGGCCTGCTGGCCTTCGACCGGATCCTGGCCAACCGTCACCTCCCGCACGTGCTGGTCAGCCCCCGCGCGACCGGGCCGGCCGCGCCCGTCCCGCCCGCGTCGCAGGCCGCACCCTCCGCGCCGCAGGCCGCCCCGGCGACCGGCCCCGAGGGGCTGGAGGAGCAGATCTCCGCGGTCTGGTCCCGGCTGCTCGGCGTCCCCCGGATCGGCCCCGAGGACAGCATCTTCGAACTCGGCGGCGACTCCCTGCTGATCGTCCAGATCACCGCCGAACTCCAGCGGCAGGGCCTGACCGTCTCCCCCGGCGACCTCTTCGCCCACCCCACCGTCGGACAGCTCGCCGCCCGGCTGCGCGCGGACCGCGCGCCCGCCGCCGAGCCGGCGTCCGACACCCCCGCCCCGCCCACCGCTCCCACCGAGCCCGATCCGGCCCCCGCGAAGGGGTCGGGCGAGGCGTTCTCGGACGCGGACCTCAGCGCAGACGACCTGGCCCGGGTATTCGCCCTGTTCCGGTCAGGAGAGGACACCAAGTGAACGACATCGAGGACATCTACCCGCTCTCGCCGACCCAGGAGGGGATGCTCTTCCACAGCACCACCTCCCCCGAGCACGGCCTGTACGTCGAGCTGACCACCTTCCGGGTGCGCGGCGAACTGGACCTGGCCGAGCTGGGCGCCGCCTGGCAGCGCGCGATCGCCCGGCACCCGGTGCTGCGCACGGCCTTCGTCCGCGAGCGGATCCGCACCCCGCACCAGGTGGTGCTGCCCAAGGCGGACCTGCCGATCGAGTTCCGCGACCTGTCCGGGCTGGACGAGCCGGCCCGGGAGCGCGCCGTCGCCGAGGAGCTGGAGCAGCGCGCCCGCGAGCGCTTCGACCTGGCCCGGCCGCCGCTGATGCGGCTGCTGGTGCTGCGCCTGCCCGACGAGCACCTGGTGGTGTGGACGTACCACCACCTGCTGCTGGACGGCTGGTCCGCCGCGCTGCTGCTGGCCGAGGTCACCGCCGGACTCTCCGGTGACGCCGCCGAGGCGCCCGCGCCGCCCGCCTTCCGCGAGTACATCGCCTGGCTGGGCCGTCAGGAGGCCGAACGCGACCGCGCGTTCTGGACCGGCTACCTGGCGGGCTACCGCGAGCCGGCGACGCTGAGCCTGCCGGGCGTACGCCCGGGCGCCAAGCCGTCCGGCGACTTCCGCACGGTGCGGGCCGAGCTGCCCGCCGAGACCGTCACCGCGCTGCGGCGGCTGGCCGCCGGCAAGGCCACCACGCTCAGCAGCCTGGTCGAGGCCGCCTGGGCGGGGACGGTCGCGCGCTGCTCCGGCCGCGACGACGTGGTGGTCGGCGTGACCGTCTCGGGCCGCCCCGTCGACCTGGACCGGGCGGACCAGATGCTCGGGATGTTCATCAACACCGTCCCGGTGCGGGTGCGGATCGACCGGGAGCTGCCCGGCGACGAGTGGCTCGCCCGCCACGCCACGACCCGCCACCCGCTGCTGGACCACCAGCACACCCCGCTGACCGACATCCAGCGCTGGGCCGAGACCGCGCCCGGCGTGCCGCTGTTCGACACCGTCGTGGTGGTCGAGAACTACCCGGACCGCACCGAGGCGGTGCTCTCCCACGGCGCCGTCACGGTCAGCGACGTCCGCTACGAGACCCGGACCAACTACCCGGTCACCCTGGTCGTGCGGGCCGCCGCCGAGATGCAGCTCCAGGCGGTGGTGGACGCCGGGCGGATCACCCCGGAGGAGACCGCCGCGCTGCTCGACCACGTCGTCGCGGTGCTGACCCGCATCGCCGCGCAGCCCGGCCGCCCGGTCCGCGAGCTGCTGGCCGTCCCCGAGGCGGCCCGCGCCCGCCAGCTCGACACCTGGAACGGCAGCGAGATCGACCGCGGCGAGCCGTCGGCCCTGCTGTCCGGGCTGATCGACGACGCGGTCCGCAGCCGCCCGGACCACCCGGCGGTGGTCGACCAGCAGACCCGGTACAGCTACCGCGAGCTCGACCGGCGGGCCGACGCCCTGGCCCGGCAGCTGGCCGCGCGCGGCGTGCGCGCCGGCGACCGGGTGGGCGTCTGCCTGGGCCGCAGCGCCGACCTGGTGACCGCGATGCTGGCCGTCGCCCGGGCCGGGGCCGCGTTCGTCCCGCTCGACCCGGCCCACCCGGTGGAGCGGATCGGCCTCGTCCTGGCGGACGCGGCCCCGGCCGTGGTGCTCACTGACGCGACCGGCGCGCCCGCGCTGGCCGGCTGGGACGGCGCCGCCGTCGACCTGGCCTCCCTGGACCTGGCCGCCGCCGACCTGACGCTCCAGGAGACCTCCCAGCTGCCGGGCGCCGCCCCGGACGGCCTCGCCTACCTGATGTTCACCTCCGGCTCCACCGGCCGCCCCAAGGGCGTCGCCGTCGGCCACCGGGCGCTGGCGAACCTGGTGGACAGCCTGGCCCGCCGCCACCCCGGCCTCGACGGCGACACCCGCTTCCTCGCCCTCACCACGCTCAGCTTCGACACCTCGCTGGCCGAGCTGCTGGTGCCGCTCGCCGTCGGCGCGACGGTGCACGTGGGCGGCCAGGCGCTCGGGCTGAGCGGCCGCGAACTCGACCGTTACAGCGTCGAGCACGGCATCACCGCGCTCCAGGCCACCCCGTCCCGCTACCGGGCGCTGCTCGACTCCGACTGGCAGGGCGCCGGCCGGCCCCGGCTCTACAGCTGCGGCGAGGCCTTCCCCGCGGACCTGGCGGCGCCGCTGGCCGAGCGCGGCGAGTCCGTGTGGAACATGTACGGGCCGACCGAGACCACCGTCTACTCCAGCGTCGAGCGGATCACCGCCGACACCACCCGGGTCACCGTCGGCCGCCCGATCGCCAACACCGTGCTGCACGTGCTGGACACCGTGGACGGCGAACTGCTGCCGGTCGGCTGCGTCGGCGAGCTGTGCATCGGCGGCGACGGCGTCGCCCAGGGCTACTGGCAGCGGCCCGAGCTGACGGCCGAGCGGTTCGTCACCGACCCGTTCACGGGCGGCCGGATGTACCGCACCGGCGACCACGCCCGCCGCCTGCCCGACGGCCGGATCGAGCTGCTCGGCCGGATGGACCGCCAGCTCAAGCTGCGCGGCTACCGGATCGAGCCCGGCGAGATCGAGCAGGTCCTGCTGGCCCTGCCCGAGGTGGCGGCCGCCGCGGTCGCCGTCCGGGAGGGCCGCCTGGTCGCCTGGGTGGTGCCCGCCGACCGGGGCGCCCCGCTCGACGCCCCCGGGGTCCAGGCCGGGCTGCGGCGCTCGCTGCCCTCGTACATGGTCCCCGAGGCGGTCACCGTCCTCGCCGAACTGCCGCTCACCCCGGCCGGCAAGACCGACCTGCTCGCCCTGCCCACCCCGGCCGGGTTCGCCGACGAGGCCGCGCCGAGCGGCGGGCCGAGCGGCACGGCGGACCACGAGGCGCTGGTGGCCCGGCTGTTCCGCGAGGTCCTGGCCCTGCCCGAGGTCGGTTTGGACGACGACTTCTTCGAGCTGGGCGGCGACTCGCTGCGCGCCCTGCGACTGGTCTCCCGGCTGGAGGCGGAACTCGGCTGCTCGCTCGACATCGAGCTGCTCTTCGACTCCTCCACGGTCCGCGACCTCACCGCGGCCATCGGCCCGGCCCTGGCCGCCGACGCCGACGCCGACGCTTCGGGCTCCGACGCCGACCAGTGAACCAACCGGCGTCCCGGCCGGCCCCGGCCGCCGGGACGCCCCTGCACCGACCACACCGATTGGACACAACCTCCATGGCTAGCTCTACGGCCACGATTCTCGACGACGGCGAACGACGGCTCGACACCCTGCTGCTCTCCCGCTGGGAGGCCGACCCGGCGCAGCCCGCCGTGGTCGACGGCGACCGGGTCCTGCTCGCGGGCGAGCTCAGGGACCGCACCGTGCGGGTCGCCTCGCTGCTGCGCGAGCGGGGGGTGCGCCCGGGCGAGCGGGTCGCGGTCTACCTGGAGCGCTCGGCCGACTTCGTGGTCGCCGTGGCCGGGGTGATCCTGGCCGGCGCCGCCCAGGTCGCCTTCGACGTCAACGACCCGGTCGCCCGCACCCTCGACATGCTGGCCGACTGCACGCCCCGGCTGCTGATCACCACCCCCGAACTGCGCTCCCGCTTCCCCGAGTTGCCGGGCACCGAGGTCGTCACCGTCGACGAGTGCGCGGCGGCCCGCCCGGCCGTCCCGTTCGAGCCTGCGGCCGACCTCGCCGAGCAGCCCGCGGTCGTCATCTACACCTCCGGCTCCACCGGCCGGCCCAAGGCCTCGCTGATCCCGCACCGCGCGGTGACCACCCGCCTGCGGGCGCTCCAGCGCAGCCACGGACTCGGCCCGGAGGACCGGATGCTGCACCACACCGCGTGCAGCTTCGACATGTTCCTGATCGAGGTGTACTGGCCGCTGATCACCGGCACCACCATCGTCATCGCCGCCCCCGGCCGCCAGCGCGACGCCGACTACCTCGCCGAGACCATCCGCGCGGCCGACATCACCATCTTCTACTGCGTGGTCTCGCTGCTGGAGCTGTTCCTGCTGGCCCGCGGGCCCGAGGAGCGCTTCGACGGCCTGCGGCGCGTCCTCACCGGCGGCGAGCCGCTCGCGCCCGAGCTGGTCCGCCGCTTCCACGCCCAGTCCACCGCGCCGCTCACCAACCTCTACGGGCCGAGCGAGTGCACCATCTACTGCACCGCCTGGGTGCCCCCGCGCGACCCCGGCCTGGACACCGTCTACATCGGCCCGGCCATCGAGGACACCACCCTGTGGATCCTCGACGAGGACGGCAAGCCCGTGCCGGACGGCGAGCCCGGCGAGCTCTACATCGGCGGCGAGGGCCTCGCCCTCGGCTACCTCAACCGGCCCGAGCTCACCGCGGAGCGCTTCGTCCCGGACCACCTCGGCGACGGCCCCGGCCCGCTCTACCGCTCGGGCGACCTCGTCCGTACCCACCCGGTGGGCGGCCTGGAGTTCCTGGGCCGGGTCGACCTCCAGGTGAAGATCCGCGGCTACCGGATCGAACTGGGCGAGATCGAGTCCGCCGCCCTGCGGGTGCCCGAGGTCCGGCAGGCGGCCGTGGTGGCCCACGGCCGCGGCAGCGGCGCCCGGCTGGTCGGCTTCCTGGTGCTCGCACCCGGCGCCGAGCCCGCGAGCGTCACCGCCGCCGTGCGCGAGACGCTGCGCGGCGCCCTGCCCTCGTACATGGTCCCGGCGTCGCTGGCCGCCGTCGACTCGATGCCACTGACCGCCAACGGCAAGCTGGACCGCGCCCTGCTGACCGAACGGGCCGGGGCCGTCCTGCCCACCGTCACCGACGAACCGCAAGCACCGCCCGGCGACGGCGTGGCCGCCACCGTCTCCACGGTCTGGTGCGAGGTCCTCGGACTGCCCGCCATCGGCCCGGACGACGACTTCTTCGAGATCGGCGGGGACTCCTTCAAGGTGGTCCGCGCCACCCGCAGGCTGGAGACGCTGCTCGGCGTCGAGGTCCCGATGCACCTGATGTACGACGAGCCCACGGTGACGGCCTTCACCGCCGCCCTGGCCGAGCAGGGAACGGAGGGATCGCGGTGACTCCCCAGGTCGTCCGTTCCTTCGGCGAGCTCGACGCGATCGCCCGCGATCCGTCGGCCCCCGTCGTCACCCTGTTCAGCGGCGGGCTGGACAGCAGCTACCTGCTGCACCGCCTGGCCCGGGCCGGCGCCCGCAACGTCCACGCCGTCAGCGTCGACCTCGGCGAGGACGAGAGCAGCGAGCACAAGCAGCGGATCGCCGACCGGCTCGGCATCCGGCTGCACCTGGTCGACGGCCGACAGGAGTTCGCCGAGGACTACGTCCGCCCGGCCATCGCCGCGCACGCCGTCTACCTCGACACCCACCCGGTCAGCTCCTCGCTCAGCCGCCCGCTGATCGCCAAGGTCGCCGTCGACACCGCCCGCGAACTCGGCGCCACCACCGTGCTGCACACCGCCAACCGCTCCCAGAACACCCTGCGCCGGCTCAACGGCGCCCTCGAACTGCTCGGCTTCGCCGGGCGCTACGGCAGCCCGTACGACCTGGACCCGGTGGACCGGGACCAGAAGATGCGCGAGCTCAAGGAAGCCGGCCTGGAGCAGCTGAGCGAGCGGCTGGTCAGCGGCGACTCCAACCTGTGGTGCCGGGAGTTCGAGTCCGGGATCCTCGACGACCCCGAGGACCACGCCGTGCCCGAGCGGCTCTACCAGTGGAGCGCGCTGCGCCCCGCCGAGGCCCCGGAGGCCGTCGAGGTCGCGTTCGAGGCCGGCCGTCCGGTCGCGGTGGACGGCCGCCGGCTGCCGCTGACCGAGCTGATCGACACCCTCAACCACCTGGTCGGCGCGCACGGCCTCGGCCGGTACAGCGGGCTCGAACACCTGGGCCACGGCCCGAAGGTGCTGGAGATCCGCGAGATGCCCGCCGCCTGGCTGCTGCTGCGCTCGCGCCGCCACCTGGAGACGGCCACCCTCTCCGCCGAGCTGCTGCGGGAGAAGCTGAACCAGGAGCAGCTGTGGGTCCGCGAGGCGCTGGAGGGCCGCTGGTTCGGCGAACTGCGCCGGGCCAGCCAGGCGTTCATCGAGGTCTGCTCGGCGCCCGTCACCGGCTCGGTGCGGTGGCGGCTCTCGGCGGGCTCGGCCGAGACCCGGGCCATCGTCGCCGACCGGCCGCTCTACCTGCGCGACCGGGAGGCCTGGGAGCACCGCTCCGTCGCCGCCGAGCGCGCGGCGTTCAGCCCGAACCAGCCGCAGGAGCGCTGACATGGGCGGCTCGAACCCGGCGCCCCCTTCGTCCCCGGCGTCCCTTTCTCCCCCGGTGCTGCTGGTCGTCTACGGCCGGGGCTCGGCCACCGCGCGCGGGGTCCTGACCGCCGGGCGGCGGCTGTGCACGGCGGTCTTCCTCGGCGACCTCGGCGACCCGAAGGTGGCCGCCGACCTGGCCCAGCTGCCGAAGTCGGCCACCGTGGTGGACACGGCCGGCCTGACCGAGGAGCAACTGTGCGACCGGGCCGCCGAGTTCGGCGCCGCCGGAGTGATCACCTTCAGTGACCACCTGCTCCGGACGGCGGCCGCCGTGGCCGCGCGGTGCGGCCTGCCGTTCCACGACCGGGCCACCGTCGAGGCCCTGGTCGACAAGTTCCGCCAGCGCGAGGCCCTGGCGGCGGCGGGCGTACAGGCCACCGCCTGCCGGACGGTCCACTCCGCCGCCGACCTCGGCCCGGCCCTCGCCGCGACCGGGCTGCCCGCCGTCCTCAAGCCCCGCTCGGGGGCCGGCAGCGTGGACACCTGTCTGGTCCGCAGCGCCGCCGAACTGGCCGACCGGTACGCCGAGTTCACCGAGGGCGCGGCGAGCCCGGCGGTGTTCGTGCTGGAGGAGTACCTGGTCAGCGACCCCACCGTGGTGGGGGAGTTCTGGGGCGACTACGTCTCGGTCGAGTCCGCGATCCGCGACGGCGAGATCCGCACCGTCGCGGTCACCGGCAAGCTGCCGCTGGCTCCCCCGTTCCGGGAGACCGGCTACTTCACCCCGGCCCTGCTCCCCGCCGGCCTGGCCGACGAGGTCGTGGCCCTGGAGCAGCGCGCGCTACGGGCGCTCGGCATCCGCGAGGGCGTCACCCACACCGAGATCAAGTTCACCCCCGACGGGCCGCGGCTGATCGAGGTCAACGGCCGCCTGGGCGGGCACGTCTCGGACGTCCTCAAGCGCTCCGCCGGGACGGACCTGCTCGTCCTCGCCCTCCGGCTGGCACTCGGCGCGTTCGACCCGCCCGAGCCGGTGCTCGCCCTGGGCGCAGGCTGCCCGAAGGTGGCGTTCCAGTACTTCCTCTCCCCGCCCGCCGACGGCCTCGCCCCCGGCCCCGCCGAGGTGCTCGACGGCCTCCAGCACCTCCCCGGGGTGGACCTGGTGGACGCCCGGATCGACCCGTCCTGGCGGGCCGACTGGCGGGCCGGCACCGAGTGGCTGATCGGCACCGTCTACGGCTCGGCCCCCGGACACCCCGAGCTCCGGGCCACCGTCGAGGGCATCCACCGCACGATGGCCGACTTCTGGTCCTGACGGCGCCCTGAGCCCCGGCCCCGGTATCACCCCCCCTCGCCCCACCGCACCCGCCCAACCTCGCACCCCTGGAGTCAACTTGCCGCGGCGCATACGCACAGCCACCCACGCGGCGGTGGCAGCCGTAGTCTCCGCCCTGGTCCTCGCGCTGCTCGCGCTGGGCATCGGGCCCATCCCGGCCCTCGGAACCGCCCTCGTCCCCGGGGCCGGGGCGTGGGACTCCGCCGCCGGCGCCGAACTCCCGCACACCGAGACCCTCACCCTGGCGGGCCTGAACGCGCCGGTGACAATCGCCTTCGACGACAACGGCGTCCCCGCCGTCAAGGCCGCCTCCGACACCGACCTGTTCCAGGCCCAGGGCTACCTGCACGCCCGCTTCCGGCTCGCCCAGCTCGACCTTGAGCGGCGCGCCGGGCGCGGACGCCTGGCCGAACTCAACGGGCCCGGGAGCGTCGAGTCCGACCGCTTCGAACTCCAGATGGGACTCCTGCGCACCGCCGAGGCCACGTGGGCCGCCACCCCACCCGACAGCCCGGCCGGCCGCGCCCTCACCAGCTACACCCGGGGAATCAACGCCTGGATCTCCGAGCTGCGCCACAACGGGCAGTGGCCGGCGATCTTCTCCCTCACCGGGGTCTACCCGGCAGACTGGACGCCGGTCGACAGCCTGGTCATCCAGGAACTCCTCACCCAGAGCATGGACTTCACCAGCACCCCGCTGGACTACGCGATCTTCCGGGAGTCCCTCGGCGAGGAGCGCACCATGGACTGGTTCCCGGTCCACGCGCCCAACGACCAGCGGCCGTACGACGTCGGGCCGTACCGCGACCTCGGCATCGCGCCGCTGCCCGCGAACGTCAACACCGCCGGGCCCGACGGCCAAGCCGCCGCCAACCGGTCGGAGCCCCGCCCCGCGCCCGTCGCCCCCACCGGGAAGCCCGACCCCGCCGGGGAGGCGACCGCGGCCCACACCCTGCTGGACACCATCCGCGCGCTCCCGGCCACCCAGGTCCACACCTTCCCGGACAGCAACGCCTGGGCGGCGAACGGCCCGGCCGTGGCGGGCGGCAACGCGATGCTCGCCGGCGACCCGCACCTGCCGATGACCCTGCCCTCGTACTGGTACCAGATCGCGCTGTCCTCGCCGGAGACCGACGTCACCGGCGCCAGCATGGCCGGCATGCCCGGCGTGCTGATCGGCCGCAACGCCAACATCTCCTGGTCCCTGACGGACGGGCAGAACCAGTCGACGGTCTTCTACAGCGAGCAGACCAGCCCCGACCACCCCGGCCAGTACTTCTGGAACAACGCGTGGCACCCGATGCAGCGGGTGGAGTACACCATCCCGGTCCGGGGCGGCGACACCGAACACCTCGCCGTGGACCTCACCGTGCACGGGCCGGTCCTGACCAGGGCCGGGCAGACCACCTCGGTCAGCTGGATGGGCAACATCCCCTCCCCCGACCTGGCCGTCCTGCTCTCCGTCAACAAGGCCCGCGACTACCAGGAGTTCCGCACCGCGCTCGCCGACTGGCACGCCCCCACGCTCAACTTCGCCTACGCCGACGGCGGCGGCAACATCGGCGTGGTCGCCGCCGGGTACTTCCCCCTCACCAAGGGCGGCAACCCCTGGTTCCCGATGCCCGGCACCGGCGAGTACGACGTGGTCGGCGCCATCCCCTTCGACGCCACCCCGCAGGTCCACAACCCGCCGAACCACGTGGTCGCGACGGCCAACCAGCGCCCCGTCTCCGCCGACTACCCGTACTACATCGGCACCACGCTCAACGCCTTCGACAACGGCTACCGGGCCAACCGGATCTACCAGTACCTGGAGAGCCACCAGGCGATGACCAGCGCGGACTTCACCACCCTGCAGAACGACGTCACGGACTACCTCGCCACCGTCATCCTGCCGCATCTGAAGACCGCCCTGGCCGACCAGAAGCTCGACCCCCGCCAACAGGCCGCCCTCGACGTCCTGAACCGCTGGGACCACACCATGAAACCCGGCGTCGCCGGCGGGCCGATCTGGTGGACCTTCTGGAACGACTACCTGGAGACCACCTTCCAGCCCTGGTGGGACCACGCCAAGGTGCCGGTCGAACGCGACCGCCTGTACCTCAAGGTCTCCAGCGCACTGCCCAGCCTCGACGAGAACCTCGAAGCCTGGACCCTGCACGACCCGACCAACCCGGCCTTCACCTCCCCCGGCGGCCCGACCCGCACCGCGACGGACGCCATGCGCACCGCGTTCACCCAGGCCGTCTCCGAACTGTCCCAGGACCTCGGCAACGACCCCGACACCTGGACCTGGGACCGCGTCCACACCCGGCAGATCCCCTCCCTCACCGGCGCCGAAGCCCTCGGCTACGGCCCCAAGCCCGCCGAGGGCGACCGCTGGACGGTCAACGCGGCCGACGGCGGCATGAACTCCACCTTCGGCCCGAGCTGGCGCATGGTCGTCGACTGGAAGGGCCCGGACACCGCCACCGCGCAGGCCGTCTACCCCGGCGGCCAGAGCGAGAACCCGGCCTCACCCTGGTACCGGAACTTCATCCCCTACTGGTGGGAGGGCCGGAACCCTCCGCTCCTGATGGCCGCCGACCAACCCGCCTCCACCAAGGTGTGGACCCTGCGACCGGGAGCCTGACCACCATGACGACCCCCCAACACCACTCCCCCACCTTCCGTCCCCTCCTCCCCCTCCTCCTCACCCTCACTGCCACCACCGTCATAGCCCTCGGCTCCCTCTGGTCCCTCTGGTACCTCCCCTTCCTCTGCGGCCTCGCCCTCGGCACCACCACCGCCCTGCGCGGCCAACGAGCCCGCACCGCCGTCCTCACCGCCACCACAGCCGCCCTCGCCGGCTGGGCCGCCCCCCTCCTCTGGCGCACCGCCACCGGCGAAGCCGTAGCCGGCACCGCCCGCACCCTCGCCGCCCTCGCCGGCCTCCCACCCCTCGCCTCCCTGATGATCACCGCCACCCTCCTGATCAGCCTCCTCCAAGCCCTCCTAGGCGTCTGGCTAGCCCGCACCACCACCGCCACCCTCCGCCCCCCCCCCCACCCCCCCCCCCCCGCCCCCGGGCGGCCCTCCGCCCCGGGGCGTGCGAGGGGGCCCGCTAGAGCTAGAACCCA
>NZ_JBHWIJ010000047.1:16288-39896 GCF_042732255.1 Kitasatospora sp. NPDC059803
CCCCACCCACCCCACCCCCCGCACTCCCACGCCCCGCCCCCCACTCCCGCCCGGGCCATCGCCGTTCCGTGCTCTCGGTTCTGGTCTCATCCTCGCCCAGGGGCCGCGGACAGGCCCTGGAGCCAAGCACCCACTCCGACGAGCAGGAGGCACTCCAGCAACCGTAGGTCTCCGGGGATCAGGCCTGGCAGGGCGCTATCGGTCGGGCGCGTTCCAGGAGTTCGCGGACGTGAGGGTTACGCCGGTGTGGCAGGGTCGCGGACAGCATGGTGCGGATGCGGTCGTCGGCTCGGCCGGACTGGACGTGGGGGAAGTCGTCCAGGGCGAGGTTCCAGTTCTGGACGGCTTCCTCCAGCCGACCAGCTCCGAGCTGCCATTCGGCGAGCATCGCGCGGTGACGGACGCGGGCCCGGCGGTACACCGCGGGTCGGACCTTCTCGGAGTGCTGGAGTGCGCGGATTGCGCCTTCTCGGTCGCCGAGCTCGTAGTTGACCTGGGCGACGTGGTATGAGAGGGAAGCCGGGTCGTAGGAGCCGTGGGCCTTGGCCTTGGATTCGGCTTGCTCCATGGCGACTTCGGCTTCGTGGAGCTTGGCTAGCGCTCCGGCGCGGTCGCGCGTCTGGGCGAGGGCGTGGGCCTGCTGTCCGGCGAGGAAGGCACGCATCCGTGGTCCGGCCTCGGGTGATGCGGCAGCGGCGGCGTTCGCGTACCGCAACGCGGTTGCTCCGTGGCCGAGTTCGACCGCTTGGACGCTCATTCCGCGCAGGGTGGTGCAGTAGGTGAGGTGGTCGCCGGCGGCGAGGGCGAGCTCCAGCGCTTTGGTGTAGTAGGCCTGGCCGAGCAGGTCGAGGCGTTCGTCCACGGCCATGTAGCCGGTCAGGTAGAGGTGGTCGGCGGCGGCGGACAGCATCGCCTTGCGGACCTCGTCGTCGGCGGTGGCCTTGAGGTGTGGGGCGATGTTGTTGACCATGAACGCGGCGGCCATCGGGCGGGCGGTCCGGCCGCCGAACTGGTCGTCCAGCTCACTGATCCGTTCGGTCATGGCGATCACGGCCTCGACCTCTGCCATGCCGATCCGGGTGTGTGGATCGGCCTTCAGCCGCCCGAATCGCCCGATGACGTCCGGCCAGCCTGGAATGGTGAGGGCGACCGAGTACAGGCCCGCCCCGAGTACGCCCCTGCGCGATGGGTCCATGTCCATGCTCCCGAGGTCGATCAGTCCCGCCACCGTATCCCCGGACTGGGCCTGAACGTCAGGTCGATCGGCGAAGCCCGCCTCGAATGCGGTGACCGGCCGCCCCAGGCGGCGGGCCAGGGCCTCCAGGACCACTTTCTGGTACTTGGCCATGGGACGGGTGCCCGAGAGCCAGTGCGAGACGGCCGACTCGTCGTACCTCAGCTTGTAACCGGCCTCGGTTCCGGCCCGGTTGACCGCTCGGGCGAACTCGCCGTTGCTCGCCCACCGGCATTCCTCTACCAGCGGGGCGAGCTTGCCGTTGGGTGTCCGTTCGCGCGCTGCCATCGCCGCCCCCGGGCCGGGTTTCAAGGGTTTCAAGCATCCGGGGTGTCTCTACCGTGTTCACGCCGAGCGCACACCTGTTGACTCATTGTCAGGCCGAGTGAGAGCCCCACGGACCAGGGCTGCTTCGGCTTCACGATCGGCGGCACCGCCCACCTGCTCGTCCATTCCCAGGTGGCCGGTACCGCTCTCCAGGCCAGTGCCGAAGGGTGCCCCACCGTGGTCGTGCATTCCCATGTCTTCTTCCTGACCAGAGATCCGGTCTCCGTGCCCGTCGCCCGTCGCAAGGTGAGGAGCCGCGTCGCCAGCTGGGGCGTCCTGCTCGACGAGGACACCCGGCTCGCGTTGGACACGGTCACCTCCGAGCTCGTGACCAACGCCGTCCGGCACTCCGACCGGCCGATGCTCACCGTCGCCGTCTACGTGAGCGTCCCGCTGCGGCGGGCCCTGGTCGAGGTCTACGACGGCTCGACCGCGCTACCCAGGCGCCGCCGCGCCGGCACGGACGCGGAGAGCGGCCGGGGCCTGGAACTGGTCGAATGCCTGGCCCTGGCGCACGGCGCGGAGCGGACCGAACAGGGCAAACGCGTCTGGGCCGAGTTGGCCCTGCCCGAGCAGCCGGTGACCAGGCGCCAGATCCTCGCCGGGCCGCGACGAGCGGTCCAGGCAGCCTTGAACGCGCTCGAACGCCGTGGCCGGACGCCGATACGAGCCCCGCACTGCCCCGGCAGCACCCGCCCCGCCGTTCCGGCCCGCTAGGCAGGAACCCCGTCAGGAAGGGATCAGAACCAGTGACCAGCATGACCAGGACCAACGGCGTCCTCGGCCGCCGCGGACTACGAACCGGCGTCGAATGGTCCACCCCCGGTGCCGCCCGCGCTCGCGCCGCCCAGCTCGTCGCCGAACACCGTTCCCAGCAGCGGGAGATCGTCCGCAACCCGCACCTGAATACCGAGTGGGCCCGCGCCGCCGTGCGAACCCCGCAGCTGCTGGCCGCCGTCCAGGAAGCCATCGGCCAGGACATCGCGGTGGAGAACACGTTCCTCGTGGTGAAGTGGCCCGGCCGCGCATTCGAGATCCCCTGGCACCAGGACGGCATCGATGCCCGCCTCGAACTGGACCCCGACCGCTCGGTCTCCGCCTGGCTGGCAATCAGCGACGCCACCGTGAGCAACGGCTGCCTGCACGCGGTACCCGGCTCCCACCACTTCGGCTACCTGCCGTTCTCCTCCGAGGCCGAGCACGGCGCCGAACGCGGCCGTGCCGACCAGGCGACCGGCTTCACCGCCGACACCTCGACCGCACTGCCCCTGCCGGCCGGGTCCGCCCTGCTCATGGACAGCCGCCTGCTGCACCGCTCCGGCACCAACACCAGCAACGGCGCCCGCGTCGGCCTGAACGTCCGCTACGCCGCCCCCGGCGGCATCCGCCGCCGCGACCCCCAGAGCCCCAGCCCCGACCCGCTCACCGGGACGGGCTGGTAGCCACCGCCCAAGGGAGCAACACCCCACCGAGAGGAACACAACGCCGTGACCATCCTCGAAGAGATCGCCACCCGCGATGACCTGGTGACCAGGGTCCGCGTCCTGACCGGGGAGGACGTCGACGCGGCCCGCCGTGCCGACAAGACCCCGATCGCCAAGTCCGACTGCACCTACTACTGCCCCGACGCGGCCACCGCCGAGCGGTGCATCCAGTCCCTGCGCGAGTCCGACGAGCGCCTGCGCAACCGCCCCGAGGAGCTCATGCTCTGGGACTGGCAGTGCACCTACTTCGAGGTCGAACCGGGCAACCCCAACGGCGGCGGCACCGTCCTCCTCGGCGTCGCCTGGTACGACCGGGCGTTCTTCGACGACCGGCGCGACGCCTGGTTCGGCGCCATGCACCAGCGGATCTACAAGGACCTCGGCATCCCGCTGGAGGACATCACCGTCACCCACTGGCAGCTGATCACCAGCTGACCCGAGCACCACCAGCACACCGGCCGGGCCCCGCACCGCAGGGCCCGGCCCACGCCTGGACTCAGTCGCGGGCCGCCAGCTCCGGCACCGGCTCGACCTCCGGCACCGGCCGACGCCCCCGTGCCAGGCCCAGCACCAGCACGGCACCCGCCACACCGACCACCACCACCGCCAGACCGCCCACCAGGAACGCGGCCCTCGGACCGCTGGCGGCAAGCCCGGGGACGAACAGCATCGAGACCGTCCCGCAGGTGCGGATCACGGTCAGGTCCACCGTCAGCAGCCGCCTGCGAGCGGCCGGAGGGAACAGCGCGAAGTGCGTCGACAACGCGATCTGCAAGAACGGCGACACCGCCCCGGAAAGCACGGACAGCGCCAGCAGCACCGGCAGCGACCCGGCCAACCCGGTGGCCGCCAGCACCAGCCCCGACACCGCCCACACCCCGCAGTACACCGCCGTCAGCGGCGCCGGCAGCCGCACGTTCCCGGCCACCAGATTCCCGGCCAGGGCCCCGGCGCCTGTGCAGGCCAGCACCGCCGCGTACGCGGAGGCCCCGGCGCCGAGCCGGGCGGCCAGCAGCGCGGGCATCGCCAGCGACACCGCCCCGGCGAAGATCCCGATCCCGTGCACCGCCAGCACCACCCCGGTATCCGGATGAGTCCGCACCAGCGACCAGGCACCCGACCGAACCCCCACCGCCCGCGGCCCGGTCTGCGGGACGGCAGGAGCCGGTCGGACGCGGGCGGCCAGCAGCACCAGGGCGAGCGCCGAGACCGCGAACGTCGCCGCGTCCACCCAGAACAGCCCGGCCAGCGGCATCACCGCCAGCAGCAGCCCTGCCGCCCCGGGACCGGCGATCCGGGCAATCCGACCGGTCAGGTCCATCAACCCGCTGACGGCCTGGACCTCACCCGGCCTCACCAGGTCCGGCACCATCGCGCCGAGGTTCGGATCGAACAGCGCCCCGCCGACCCCCAGCAGCGCGGCCGAGGCGATCAGCCCCACCGTGCCGAACTCGGCCCACGCCCACGGCAGCGCGGCCACCAGAACCAGCCGCACCGCGTCCACCACCGCCAGCGCCCGCAACGACGCGAACCGGTCCATCATCCGGCGCCCCACCGTCCCCAGCACGATGTACGGCAACGACTCGGCGACGGCCATCAACCCCATCGCCCCGGCACCCGCGTGCTCCCACGCCATCCACATCACGGCCATCGCGTACAGCCGGTCACCGAACACCGACGCCGTCTGCGCTCCCCACAGCAGAAGCACGGGTCCACGCCGCAGCAACCGCACGTACCGCATGATCCACTCCGCCCCAGGAAGCACGAAGTCCCAGCAGCGAACCGCCACCGGGAACTCCCCACACCCTAGGGCAACTTGATGTCCAACCGGAGCAGGCGCTCCACTACCAAGGGCCCCGCCCATCACTCGCAATAGGCTTCGAAGTCCGGCAGGCTGGCCACCAGGACACAGCCCGGACAGCGGCCATCCCGGAAGGACTTCCGTGCACCCCCTGATCACCGAGCTCGGCCTGGACGGCGACCCGAAGCTCCTGCACGAACAGCGCGGTACCACCCTCTTCAAGGTCAGCAACACCGTCCTGAAGATCACCGACGGCCTGAGGGCCGGCCGCGAAGGCCAAGTGCTCGCCACCCCGGCCTGCTCGCTAATACAGCCGCCGCCCGCCAACACGACCTCGCCGCGAATCGGCCCTGGTCGTTCCCTGCCTTCGAGGCAGCCCTACGGGCCAGCCTCGCCCACGACCCCGAGCAGCGGCCTTCAGCGTGCTCGCTCGCCAAGTTGCTCCGCACCGCTCTCGCCGAGCCCGCCTCGACCTGCGAGTAACCCAACATCCACAACACTGGACATGAACGTCCAGAGCGGCGCCAGCCACCATCATCGCTCCAACAATCGCGCGAGCCAGCTACGCCGATACTTGCGCTCACGCTCACGCCTCTCCTCCTCTATCCGAGCAAGCTGGTAGAGCTCGGTCTCACGGCGATCGCCTGAATTCCACCCTTCGGGGCAGTCTCTCAGGACATGCTCACGAAGCCTCTCCCCCAAGTCGGCGGCGCCATTCTCGCCGCAGGCACGGTGGAATCGCAGGAGTGACTCCTTCGGAGCATGCAGAACGAACGCGGGAACCACATCGCGGACCCATTGCATGGCAGGGGATGGGTTCAACAGATGCACCAGGCTCACGGGCGCTTGGGCCCTGGTGACACGGAACTCGGTGAGCGGCTGTTCCTCGCCCTTGGATGGTTCCAGGGTCCTGGTGAAGTAGAAAACGGCGACTGGGTCGTGCGATCGAGCCGTCGCGGCCAGGATCCGCTGCCCGTCGAGCTTGCGCCCCTTGCCGAGGAACATCTCATAGAGCCCAAAGAGCAAGGTGATGTCACTACTCGTCGCGAGCCGCTCCATCAACTGATCCGCTTGCTCGTCCTGGTCATAGTCACGCCAGTCGACGAGCACCTGATAGAGCTCGTCCACGCCGACTGCCTCTGCCTGATCCCACAGGAGGAGTTCGGCGTCGGTAGCGTTTGACAGATCCGCCATGGCGCGGACATCGCGCTCCTGCAACCGCAGGAGCGCCTCGGCTTTCCGAATCTCTTCCTCGACCTCCACAACACGGCGCTCAGCAGCATCGCGCTGCTCAGTGAGCGCCCGTACTTCGTCCCGGGCGTGGACGCTGAGATCCGCGAGGGAATCCTCCACTGCCTGACGTTTGCGACGTTCTGCCACAAGCTCCTCGCGGAGTACATCGAGCTGCTGGTTGGTACGGAGGCGCTGATGCTCGATCTCCTCCCTCGCGTCAGCGAGTTCGAACTCGCGCGCCTGCAGCGGGTTCCGGGTCCGGACCGCGTCGTACATCAGTTTCCGGGTCCGGGCGACTTCCTCAGGCGAGACCTCACCGCCCTCTTGTTCGGCGACCACCTGGTGGAGCCGTGCCGCAAGCTCTCGACGCGGGACCTCACGGCCGTTCAAGAACTTCGAGAGCCGGGTCTTGTCCACACGCAGCCTGTGGGCCAGCTCCTCGGAGCTGAGGCCGGTCCGGTCACGCAGATCCCTCAATCGCTGGGCGCAGCGCCGCTCCGGCTCGGACAGCCGCTCGTCGAGTTCTGCGAGACCACGCCGTGTCGGAAGCTGGTGCGTCATCCTCCGGTGCCCCCTTCTAGGTTGCGAGCCAAGCAATGTGCGGCCGTGTGACGCAAGGCGCGGTTGCGACCTGACGCACTCATGCCCCTACCGAATGTGATTGGACCCTACCGAACCAGTCGCACCTCGGAGGTTCTTATGGCTCTCCCTCGCCCGTCCCGCCCGTTCCTCGATATCCGCATCGGCGGCACGCGGCTAACCATGCAGCGCTGTCCTCGTCGGCTGCTCATCCTGATGGGATCTGTCGCGGGCACCCTGAGCAGTGTGCTGGCGCTGCACCGGTAAGGGTGCAGTCAACGCGGCCTGAGTAATGACTCTGGTCTCAGTTCTGGTCTCGTTCGCCCCCATCCGACCGGGTTCGGTCGGCGCCCGACGGTTCGATCCGCCGCAGGTCAGAACGGGTACAGACCCCGGCGGCCGGAGTTCGGGAGAATTGGAAAGCGTGCCGGGAGCACCCCCTCACGAGTTCGAATCTCACACCCTCCGCTTCGACCGATGGCCCGGCCCGCTCAGCGGCCCGGGCCATCGCCGTTCCGTGCTCTCGGTTTTGCTCTGAAGGACAACTCCGAGCGAACGCGCCCCGGAGCCGTTACCGTTGGAGGCGCAGTCGCAGCGCGCCGTTGCGTCCGTTGTCGGCTGCGCCACCTCAGAGCGACGGATACCGGAACCGGAGTCATGGTCTACACCGTGGGGGCGCGAGCTATCTGCGCCGAGCTGGAGAACTGAGAACCACTCAGTCCTCGTTCTCGGCCCGGCTCGGCGTGTGATCACCCCCCCACCTCTCCGCGACTCTTCCGTGAGGGCCCTACCGCCATGCGCTCGACGCAGATCCGTTCCACCTTCCTGGACTTCTTCACCTCGCGCGGCCATCGCCACGTCCCGTCCAGTCCGCTCATCCCCTCCGACCCGACGCTGCTGCTGGCCAACGCCGGCATGAACCAGTTCAAGCCCTACTTCCTGGGCGAGGTCACGCCGGAGTACCCGCGCGCCACTACCATCCAGAAGTGCGCCCGCACCTCCGACATCGACAACGTCGGCCGCACCAACCGGCACGCCACGTTCTTCGAGATGATGGGCAACTTCTCCTTCGGCGACTACTTCAAGGCCGACGCCATCGCCTACGCCTGGGAACTCCTCACCCAGGGCTACAACTTGGAGAAGGACCGGCTCTGGATCACCGTCCACCAGGACGACGACGAGGCCGAACAGCTCTGGCGCAGGATCGGCGTGCCCGCCGAGCGCATCCAGCGCCTCGGCGCGGACAACTTCTGGGACATGGGCGTCCCCGGCCCCTGCGGCCCCTCCTCCGAGCTCAACTACGACCGGGGACCGGCCTTCGGGCGCGAGGGCGGACCGGCCGTCGACGGCGAACGGTACGTCGAGATCTGGAACCTCGTCTTCATGCAGTCCATGCGCGGCGCGGACGACGACAACGGCACCTTCCCGATCCTCGGCGACCTCGCCCGGCAGAGCATCGACACCGGCCTCGGCCTCGACCGCCTCGCCGCGATCCTCCAGGGCGTCGAGAACGTCTGCGGCACCGACCTGCTGCTGCCCACCCTCACCACCGTCCAGGAACTCGCCGGCTGCGACTACCCGGGCAGCAGCTCCAGCCGCGGCTCCGGGAACGGCGAGGAGAAGGTCTCGTTCCAGGTCGTCACCGAGCACGCCCGCTCGATCGCCTACCTGATCGCGGACGGCGTCCTGCCCGCCAAGGACGGCCGCGGCTACGTCCTGCGCCGCCTCATGCGCCGTGCGATCCGCCACGCCCGCCTGCTCGGCATCGACCACCCCGTCCTCGCCCCCGCCACCACCAGCGTCATCGCCAACCTCGGCGACGTCTGGCCCGAACTCACCCACCAGGCAAGCCTCATCGAGCAGGTCGTCACCGCCGAGGAGGAGTCCTCCACCCGCACCCTCACCCAGGGCACCCGACTGCTCAACGCCGCCGTCACCCGCGGCCGCGAGGCCCACTCCACCACCCTCGCCGGCGAAACCGCCTTCGAACTGCACGACACCTACGGCTTCCCCGTCGAGCTCACCATCGAGGCCGCCCGCGACGCCGGACTGACCGTCGACGAGGACCGCTTCACCACCCTACTCGCCGAACAGCAAAAGCGCGCCAAGGCCGGTGGCAAGGCCAAGACCGCCGAGGCCCTGCGCCGCCAGGACGCCTACCGCGAACTGTCCTCCCGCCACGGCCGCACCGACTTCACCGGCTACGACCGCCTCGACACCGAGGCCACCGTCCTCGGCCTCATCGCCGACGGCACCGTCGTACCCGGCGCCGACCAGGGCAGCACGCTCGAACTGGTCCTGGACCGCAGCCCGTTCTACGCCGAGTCCGGCGGCCAGGTCGGCGACACCGGCACCATCCGCACCACCGACGGTGCGCTCCTCGACGTCCTGGACACCAGGCTCGGCCTGGAGGGCTTCCACATCCACACCGTCCGCATCCGCGAAGGCGAGATCCGCACCGGCGAGCAGGCCGAAGCCCTCGTCGACGGCCCGCGCCGGGACGCCGTCGCCCGCTCCCACTCCGCCACCCACGTCCTGCACGCCATGCTCCGCCGCACCCTCGGCGACCACGCCCGCCAGCACGGCTCCCTCGTCGACGCCGGCCGCCTGCGCTTCGACTTCGCCCACTTCTCCGCCGTCGACCCCACCCAGCTCGCCACCATCCAGGCCCTCGTCAACGACCACCTCCTCGACGACCCCGAAGTCCGCATCTGGCACGCCACCCGCTCCGAAGCCGAGGCCGCCGGCGCCACCGCCCTGTTCGGCGAGAAGTACGGCGACCACGTCCGCATCGTCGACATCGGCGACTTCTCCCGCGAACTCTGCGGCGGCACCCACGTCCCCCACGGATCGAACGCCGGCCCCGTCCGTATCCTCGGCGAAGCCTCCGTCGGCTCCAACCTGCGCCGCATCGCAGCCCTCACCGGCCGCGACGCCCTCACCTACCACGACACCAAACGCCGCCTCCTCGAAGAACTCTCCACCCTCCTCGGCACCCGCCCACACGACGCCCCCGACGCCCTCCGCAAGCGCCTCGACGCCCTCACCACCGCCCAACAGGAACTCGGCGGCCTCCGCGAAACCGAGCTCCACACCCGCGCCCAGCAACTCGCCGCCTCCGCCCGAACCGTCCCAGGCGGCCGGATCGTCACCGAGAAGGTGACCGGCCTCGGCCCGGACGAACTCCGCACCCTCGCCACCAACACCGCCGACCTCCTCGGCAGCGGGCACGCCATCGTCATCCTCAGCACCGAACACAACAGCAAGGCCCTCCTCGCCGCCGCCATCACCCGCGGCCTCCACGCCACCGGCACTCAGGCCGGCCGACTCCTCACCGCGGCCGCCCGCGCCGTCGGCGGCGGAGCCGGCGGCAAGGGCCCCATCGCCAACGCCGGCGGACGTAACACCGAAGCCCTCGACAAGGCCCTCGCCCTCGCCGCCCAGGACGCGACCCGAGCCCTCGGCCAGTAGAGCCAGGCCACCCGACACGGGCTGTCGGCCCCCTTCACCAGGGGGGTCGGCAGCCCACACCGCCTCCGATTCAGTCCGCCAGGTCCTTCAGCAGGACCACACCCTCGTCCTTGGTCACACCCCACCTCCACGTCCCGACTCACACATACACCCCTGCTGCCATGGCCATAAATCACCAAGGTCATATCCTGGCCGATCATGCGGAGCATTGACTGGGACGACGTCCGGGGGCGGGTACTCGCGGTGCGCGAGGAGCAGGGGTGCAGCGGGGCGGGGGCTGAGCTGGCTGCGCCGCTGGCGGAAATCCAGGTGGTGGAGGCGGAGCGGCAGTTCGGGATCACGTTTCCGGCGGACTACCGGGAGTTCCTGCTGCGGGTGAGTGCGGGCGGACGGTGGCCCAGGGAGTTGCGGCAGGGACCCCACGGGTGGCACTGGGCAGGGGACGCGGACACCCAACTGGAGCGGCTGCACGTGCCGTTCCCCGATCACGACACCGCACTGGCGGCGAGTGACGAGGTGTGGGAGAAGTGCGTGTGGGAAGAGGATTATGCCGACCCTGCCGACTTCGCGGCCGCCCGGGACGCTCGGAACGAGGCCGTGGAGGCGGCGGAGCGGGACCGGGTCACGGGCGGTGTGTTTCTGGCGGGCCATGGCCACAACTTCAGCACCCTGCTCATCATCAGCGGTTCGGACCGCGGCAGCATGTGGTTCGACGGGCGGCCGACCTGCGATCGCCTCAGCCCGCTGCTGACGGATGCGGGACGACCGGCCAGCTTCGGTGAGTGGTACATCGACTGGCTGGAACACGAGGAGGGTCTGACGACCCCGGAGCTGGAGGAAGCCGCTCGCAACCAGTGGCACCGCGGTGTCGGCACGCCCATCTGGCTCCGCTGGTTCGACGACTGGGAGGACAACCGCCGCGGTCGGTAGCCCACCTACCACGAAGGCGCCCGTCATCGCCGAGGCCATGGCAGTGGTTATCGGCAAGAAACGGCCACCAGGCGGCAGTGATGTGGGCAGACTGGGGTGATGAACTTCGAGGCGGGGCTTGGCGAGGGTGGCTGGGACGATGACGGGACCCTCCAGGCTGCGCTGGGGCGTACCGCCGAGGAACTCGGGCTCGCCCTGCCCGAGTTGGACGGGCGGTGGGGTCGACTCGCGGAGTACGTCGACGCGGGGAGCGGCCGGCGCGTGGTGGTGTGTCCGCCCGACGAGGGGCAGCGGACCTTCCGGGTGAGACTCCAGGGCTACCGTGCGCCCCTGGCCTGTGGGTGGACCTCGGACCTGGCCGAAGTGGTCAGGGCGACGGCGGCGTGGACGGGCGGCGCGGGGCTTGAGGAGACCCGGGCGCGCGCCCCGTTCATCCGCTTCAGGCCCTGGGCCCTCGCCCACGAGCGGGAGCCGTTCGGTGCCGTCGAGTTGACGTGGCTCGTCAAGCTCGACCGCGTCCACAACCCGCCATACGACCGGCACCCGCGTGCCCACGCGCTGCTGGCGGCGGCGTACGCCCAGCCGGTGCTCCGGCAGCTGATGCCGGTCAACAGCCACTTCAACCTCTGGTTCTCCACCAGTGTCGAGGAGTTCTGGAGGAGGAAGGCCCGGATCGGGTACGTCATCTGCCCGTACGACGAGGGGCTGTACGGGGTATGGAACGACGGCGAGCTGCTCGCGCGCACCGAGACGCCGGAGGAAGCCGTCGCCCTCGTGGTGGCCGCCCTCCCGGAGGGGATCGGGCCGGCGCGCTGAAGCGACGCGGAGGAGCGCAGGCAGCACATGGGGCTTTCGCAGCACGGGAAGTCGGACCGGCCGACATCCCGTGCTGAGGGCGAGATCCGTCCGACGCTCCCTTAAGATCCCACGGTGAAGATCTGGACGGAGCGCCCTGCCAAAGCCGACGTCGAAGCAGTCGTCTGTCGCTACTTCAGTCTGCTCCGAACCGAGCGGATCCCCGAGGCCGTGGAACTCGTCGATCACACCTCGGTCCGGCATGTGCTCAAGTCACTATGGGCCGGCTCGGTCGAGGCGAACGCCGACGAGGACGCCGATGAGGACAAGGACGAGACAAGCGGCAGCCCTGCTGCCGACGAGTGGGAGCAGGACTTGTCCTGGCTCCGCGAACTCGATCTCGCGGACTTCCACTGGGGCCACGAAGGCACCGGTTTCTACGTCGAGATCACCTACCGCGCACGGATCATCGAGGTGTCGTTGAGCTTCTGGGTCAAGCCCACCGACGCCGGCTGGGTCCTCTCGGGGCCGGCCACCCTCTGGTAGGAGGACGAACAAAAGAGCAGTTCAGACGGTCGCCGACTGGAGTCCGAAGTACAGGACCTTGAGCCCGGGGACGACGTGCATGCGCTGTGCCTTTCGCGAAGTGCCAGACGAGCAGGTCCGCGATCAGGAACACGAACCGTCGCCGACTCTCTCGCGAGCGGGACACCGACGCTGGCGCAAACGCGACACCGCGTTTCGGGGATGGCGAGTCGGCGAACACGCTGTTCAGGCACGTGAGGCAAGCAGAAGGGCCGTCCCCGACGAGGGCAGCCCTTCCGCGACCTCCGCGGCACGTGTCAGCGGGTGAGCAACTCGCGCACGGCGTCACTCACCTCGGGCAACTCGCCCGGGAGGGCCCACTGGTGGGCATCGTGCTCGGTGAGGACGACGGGCTCGGCCTTCTCCACGGTGACGGCGAAGTTGAACTGACGGGTGGTGCCACCGCGGCTGTTCCGGTAGTCGAAGTGTCCGACGTAGCCGATGACCTGACAGATCGCCAGACCAGTCTCCTCGCTGGTCTCGCGGTGCAGGGCGCCCAGAATCCCCTCCCCCTCCTCGACCGTCCCGGAGGGAATCTCCCACAGGCCGCCCAGGTAGTCGCCGGGGTTGCGACGCACGAGCAGGACCCGACCGCCGTGGTTGATCACGGCGGCGGCGACGAAGCCGGTGATGCCTGCGGATTCGGCGTCGGCCGCGAGCCGGGCCGCGAACTCAGGAGACGGGGAGGGAGAGGGGGAGGGGAAGGCGGTGGTCACAGCAGCTCCTCGTGATGGTCGCTGATCTTGATGGCCGCGCGAACGTACTGCTCGACCAGTTCGAGATCCTGCTCACGATGCCAGACCGGAAGCTTGATCATGTCCGCGTGGGCGCGCCCTGCCACGCTCCCACGAGAGGACCCGCGGGATCTTCCTCACCTACGACGGCCCGCCGTCACCCACCAACCCGGCGGCGGGGGCCGACCGTCAGCTCCGGGTCTCCTGCCGGGTTGAGGTGATGAACTGCAGCAGGTGTTCGTTGACCAGGTCGGGGCGTTCCAGGTTGAGGCCGTGGCCGGCTCGTTGCACGATCTCGGCCCGGACTCCCGGGATCAGCGCGGTGACCCGCTGGAGGACGTGGCGCGGGCGGAGCAGGGCGCTGCGCTTGCCCAGCAGGACGAGGGTGGGCAGGCGGATGGAGCTCAGTTCCTCGTCGGTGAACGGCCTGGCGGCGGGGCGGGTGTTCGGCTTGTAGCTGCGCATGCCGAGCATCAGGGGGGCGATCATCTCGGGCGGCGAGCTGAGTGCGGGGTTGGCGAGCAGGCGTCCGAGCGCGGGGCGCAGCGGCCGCGGGGCGAGCATGCCGAACAGGCCGCCGATCATGTGGGCGTAGAACCGGGCGGGGACCTTCTCGATGCCGCCGGGGTCCATCGGTGCGATCGACGCGAGGCGTTCGGGTGCGTGGATGGCCTGGTTGAGGGTCAGCCAGCCGCCGTAGGAGAGGCCGACCAGGTGGATGCGGTCGAGTCCGAGGCCGGCGAAGACCTCGCCGAGCCAGGCCGCGTTCTCCTCGGAGCCGGCCGCGACGGCGCGTTGGACGCTGCGGCCGGGGTCGTCGAGCGTGTCGATCGCGTAGACGGGGTGGTGTTCGCCCAGGGCGGCGATCTGCGGGTACCAGTTGGACGGGTGTCCGGCATGGCCGTGCAGCAGCACGATCGGTTCGCCGGTTTCGGATCCGTCGGGTCCGTCGGGTCCGTAGTGGTGGACGTGGACGGTGCCGTAGCTGGTTTCGACATCGAGTTCCCGACGGGGGCCGGGCCACAGCTCCATCGCACGGTCGTAGGCCTCAAGGAACTTCGTTCGGGCTTTCTCGCTGACGAAGTGTCCAACGCTGGTCCTGGTCATGGTCCCTCCCGGTGCTCGGAATGCATGAAACAGCAGCACTTGATGGTATGTTTGTACCATAAAAACGTTTGGAGGGAACCCGATGCCGAAGCTGGTGGATCACGAGGAGCGGCGGGCCCACATCATCGACGCCCTGCTGCGCACGGCGGCGGACACCGGGCTGCACGCCGTCACCATGCGGTCCGTCGCGATCGAGGCGGGCGTCTCGGTGCGGCTCGTGCAGTACTACTTCGACACCAAGGAGCAGCTGCTGCTCGCGGCGCTCACCCGCCTGGCCGCACGGATGGGCGAACGGATCCAAGGGCGGGTCCAGGCACGGGTCCAGGAGCGAGTCCAGGAACGGATCCGCGACCGCGCCGGGGCGGCCGGGCCCGCGGCGTCACCGCGCGACATCGTCGAGGCGGTCCTGCTGGAGTCCGTGCCGACGGACGAGGAGAGCCGGACCTTCCACCTCGTCTACACCGAGTACGCGGTGCTCTCCATCACCGACCCCGCGCTCGCCGGCCAGTCGTTCCTCTCGGCGCCCAACGAGATGGAGGACTTCCTGGTCGGCCAGTTGACCGCCGCCCGGCAGGCCGGGGACACCGATCCGCGCATGGACGCCCGCCAGGAGGCCGTCGTCCTCCTGGCGGTCTCCGCCGGCCTGGGCCTGAGCGTCCTCCTCGGCCAGCGGACGGCGGACGACGCGGTGGCGGTCCTGCACTACCACCTCGGCCGGCTCTTCCCCGGCTCGTAAGCCCTCGACGGCGACGCGGGCGGCAAAAGCGGCAGCCGACCGTAGGCACCCCCGGCCGGGGCGTCAGAGCCGTTCGGGGACGGGGTTGCCGACCGCCTCGATGGCGCGGCGGACGGGGACCTTCAGCAGGAGGACGAAGCCGATGAGGAAGAAGACCAGCAGCGAGATGATCGCCGAACGGTAGCTGCCGGTGATCTGGTAGGCGAGGCCGAAGACCAGCGGGCCCATCCAACTGGTGCCGCGGTCACTGACCTTGTAGACGCTGAAGTACTCGGCTTCCCGGCCCGCCGGGATGAGGTGGGAGAACAGCGAGCGCGAGAGCGCCTGGCTGCCGCCGAGCACCAAGCCGATCATGCAGGCCAGGGCGAAGAACCAGACGGGCTGGTGGGCCGGCATCAGGTACCCGAGGGCGAGGGTGGCCACCCAGCCGACCAGGGATCCGAGGACGGTCCGCTTGGCACCGTAGCGGCGGGCGATCCGGCCGAGGAGCAGCGCGCCGCCGATCGCCACGATCTGGACCAGGAGCACGGCGGCGACCAACGTGGTCTGGTCCATGCCGAGTTCCTCGCTGCCGTAGAGCGAGGCCTGGGAGACGACGGTCTGAATGCCGTCGTTGTAGCAGAGGAAGGCGCCCAGGTAGAGCAGCGTGAGCGGGTACTGGCGCATCCCGCGCAGGGTGCGGGCGAGTTCACGCAGGCTGCCGGCGGCGGGCCGGTCCGGCGTGGCGGCGGGTCGGTCGGGCACGGCGACGATACGGTCGGGGGCCGCGCCCGCCCGGGAGGGCAGCCGCAGCATCGGGACGATCGTGAACAGCGCCCACCACAGGCCGGCCGAGGCCAGGCAGATCCGCACGGCGGTGCCGGAGGACAGGCCGAGCGCGTCGTGGCCCTGGAACAGCGCCAGGTTGGCGATCAGCAGCAGTCCGCCGCCCGCGTAGCCGTAGGCCCAGCCTTTGGAGGAGACCGCGTCGCGCTCGTCGGGGGTGGCCAGGCCGGGGAGGTAGGCGTAGGAGAGCGCGACCGACACCGCGTACGCGATGTTGGCGACCACCAGCAGTGCGCCGCCGAGCAGGTAGCGGTCGCCGTCGAGGAGGAACATCCCCATCGTGGCGACCGCGCCGACGTAGGCGAAGCCGCACATCAGTTCCTTGTGCCGCCCGGTGCGGTCCGCGACCGTGCCGGTCAGCAGCATCGCCGCGACCGAGAGCAGCACGGAGAAGGAGACCGTGTACGGGAAGAACGACCCGGCGCGCACCGACAGTCCGAGCGGGTGCACGTCGCCGGCCGCGTCGGCGGCGTTCTTGGCGACGGTGGTCAGGTACGGCCCGAGGAAGACCGTCAGGACGGTGGCCGAGAAGGCGGCGTTGGCCCAGTCGTTGATGTACCAGCCGAACCGCATCCGGCGCAGGGCGCTGTCGTCGGCGGCGGCCGCGCGCTCCGGCGGGCCGTCCGGAAGATCGTCCGGCCGACGGTCCGGCAGGTTGTCCGTGGTGCTCGTCATGGGGCTCCCATCACCGTGCTGGAGCCGGTGCTGCCGTCGCTCCAGCAGCCGCGCTCGCCGAGGACGTCCCGCAGGACGTCTATGCGATCGGCCATGATGCCATCCACACCGAGGCCGAGGAGAGCCCTGATCCGTGTGGGATCGTCCACAGTCCAGACGTGAACCTGGAGGCCGAGGCGGTGGGCGGCGCGTACGAAGGCCCGGTCGACGACCCGGACGCCCCGGTGCCGCTCCGGCACCTGCGCGCACACCCCGGCGAACGGCGCCCCGAACCGCGTCCCGGACCGCGTCCCGGACCGCTCCCGCTCCCCGCGCCCCCGCAGCAGCGGCCCGGCCAGCGAACGCAGCCGCAGCCGGGCCACCTCGCGCGGGCCGAGCGAGGTGGCCAGCCGGGGGCCCGCGGCGGCGCGGACGGCGGCGAGGCGGCTGTCGGAGAAGCCGCCGACGCAGACCCGGTCCCAGGCGCCGGTCCGGCGGATCGTCTCGACCAGCGGCCCGACGGCGGCCGCCGCCTTGACGTCGACGTTGAAGCGGGCCCCGGGGAACGCGTCGAGCAGGTCCTCCAGCAGCGGCACGGGCTCGGTGCCGCCGATCCGGGCCTGCCTGACGGTGTCCCAGGGCAGTTCGGCCACCGCCCCGGTACGGTCGGTGACCCGGTCGAGGCGGGTGTCGTGAAAGGCCACCAGTACGCCGTCGCGGGTGGCGTGCACGTCCGTTTCGAGGTAGCAGTACCCGAGGGCGACGGCGGCCGCGAAGGCGGCGAGCGAGTTCTCGGGGTGGCCGAGGTCACCGCCCCGGTGCGCGAAGGCGAGCGGCCCGGGGTGGTCGAGGAAGGGGTGCATGTGGTGCTCCGAGCTGCTGGGATGCGCGTTACAGTATTACGCACCCTGTCAAGCAGTAACGCCGGTACCGCCAGTAGCCCCATCAGTGCCATCAGCACCAGCAGTACCGCTACCGCCCGGATCGTCGACGCGGCGCAGATCGTAGAGATACGACTTGCCGGCCTTCCAACTGCGCCAAGGGCCGAGCGGAGGGAGCAGCTCCCGGTCGTCCGTCCGCCCCGCCAGCGGCCCGGAGTTGGCGACCCCGTCGGCGCCGACGGTGCACCAGCCCCGCTCCGGCAGCCACCGGCACCACACGTCCAGGTCCACCCGCTTGTACGACGGCCTGCCGTTGAACACGCCGTCCGCGCGGAAGTGGTACACCAGACCGTCCAGGCGGCGAACGAACTCGATCGACACGGCGGCTCCCCCCATCAGGCACCCGAAGTGCCAGGCTACGCCGCGAGCCCGGCGGAGGCAGCGAAAGTACGTTGCACGGCCGCCGACCGGACGCATAGTCTCGCGCCCATCGACGTGTAGCTCAGCAGCAGAGCGCCGGGCTCTGGACCCGGAGGGCGCAGGGGCGGAACCTGCCACGTCGGCTATGGACGACAACGCTGACCAGCAGCGCCCCGCCGGGGCCGGGACATCCGCGCACTACCCGCAGCGCCAACTGGCCCTGGCCCAGGCGTTCCTGACCTCACCGGCCGACTCCCACACCAACGCCGACTCCCACACCAACGCCGAGACCCGGCGCAGCACCGAGACCCGGCGCAGCGCCGAGGCCCGGGTCGCCCGCTGGCGCGCCGTGCTCGCCGGCATCGCCGACGGCCGGCTGACCATCGGCTCGCGCACCCCGGTGGCCGGACTGCCCGCCTGGGTGACGCCCGAGGTCGTACGGGGCGGCTTCGCCACGTCCGCCGCGAGCGCCGAGGGCCCGCTCCAGCCGTACGAGCGCGAGGCTGCGGCCCTGGCCGGGGTGGCGGCCGAGCGCGGGGCGCTCTTCGCGTACTGCCTCACCGAGCCCGGCCTGTCCCGGCTGTACGACCTGCTCGACAGCGGCCGCTACGAGGCCGCCGTGCCGGAGGAGGCGGCGCTGCTGACGGTGGCGTGGCTCGTGCGGGCCGGGGACGCGGCCGGCGCGCTGGAACTCGTCGACGTCCTGGAGCCGTTCGCCGACCGGCTGCGCTTCACCCCCCGGCCGTCCGCGCTGCCCGCGCCGGACTCCGAGGCGGTGCACCGGCGCACGGTCGGCGACGCCGTCACGACCCTCACGGGCCGGCGGCCGAACGCCGCCGTGGAAGCTCAACGCGAGGCGCTCACCGTCTGGCAGCCGTTCGGCGACCAACTGCTGGCCCACTGGCTGGAGACCGCCGAGGCCGGCCGGGTGCTGGAGCGTACGCCCGACAGCGCCTGGCTGGAGCGCGGCGAGATGCTGCTCCGCCGCTACGAGGAACTCGCCGCGGCCCACACCCGCTGCACCAAGCACCGCGATCCGAAGGAGAACCTCGGCATCCTGCGCGGCGCCCTGGCGGAGACCGCCGCCGGCCGGCCGCTGGACGCGCGCCGCCTCGGACTGCTGCGGCACGCGGTGGCATCCATGGTGCGCCGGCGCGGCCGGCCGGGCTCCGACCGGCACACCGAACTGCGCACCCGCCAGGCCGTACAGGCGGCCCAGCCGTCGCACCACGACCTCGCCCAGCTGGTGCTGCGCCGCCTCTCCGGGCTGCACCAGGAGACGGGCGTGGCCGACGTGGCCCCGCTGGTCGCCGACGTCTCGGCGCACGAAGCGCACACAGGCAACACCCGCCTCCCCGCAGGCACCCCGGTGCCCGCAGCGATCCGGCAGGTGGTCGAGGCCGCGCTCAGCGCCCCGCTCGACACGCTCGTGGAACGCGGCATGGTGCCCTCGGCCGAGGTCCTGGCCGAACTGGTCCCGCAGCTCGTCGCCGTGACCACTTCCCAGTCCTACCCGGACGAGACGCTGCGCACCCTGATGGCGGCGAACTACCGGGCGTTCCGCAACCGCCGCTCGCTGCTCCTGAGCGACCTCACCGGGCAGGTGCGGGTCGACGAACTGCCCTGGGTACGGGCGGTGGCCGGACATCGCGTCGGCGAGGACGGCCGCGCACCCGCGCGTACCGCGCTGCACCAGCTCGGCGAACTGGCCGTGCAGGCGTTCCCCGGCACGCTCCTGCCGAACCCGCTGGTGCGCGAACTCGGCGTGCTCGCCCGGCAGGCCAAGCTCGACGCACCGTTCGTGGAGGAACTGGCGGCGGACATCTTCACGGGCACCTTCACCCCGAAGTACCTGGCGGCGGCCCGGGCCGCCGCGGAACTGCTCAGCGGCACGCTGTACGAGCGCTACTACGCCATCGACTACGCGGCCGTCCACGACCTCGCAACCGCCGAGGCGGGCGAGGCATACAAGGCGGGCAAGGCGAACAAGGCGGGCAAGGCAGGCAAGGCAGGCAAGGCCCCAGCGCGCGGCCGACGCCCCCGCTCCTCCCCCGGGTTCACCGAGCTGTGCGCGCAGCGCGCCGAGGTGTCCGGAGGATGGTCGGTCGCGTCCAACGGGAAGATCATCGAGCAGGCCCAGATCCTCACCACGCACAACCTGGCCACCCTGGTCACCCGGGTCGGCATCAGCCCCGAGCCGGGCTGGGACGACCTGGCCTGGCGCAGCTTCACCACCGTGTGCCACGCGACGGCCCGGATCCACGACAACCCGCGGCCGCTGTCCACCATCAAGGACGCGGCGTACGCGTGGCGCCAGCTGGTGTTCCACCTCTCCATGTGCGAGCCCGCCGCGCAGGCCCGGGTCATCGCCGGACTGCGCGGGGAGGCCGCCCGCCACCCCGCCCACGTCGCGGCCCGTCTCGCCCCCGCCCTGGCCGGCCTGCGCCAGGCCGCCCGCGGCGGCGCCGCGGACGCGGACGCCGGCCGCCGCCTCCTGGGCTGGACCACAGGACCACACTGGCTCCACCCGGCCCCCAGGACCTGACCACCCCCGCACCACCCGAACCGGCCTCCCCTGCTCCACCGACTCCACGAACCCCACGAACGAGACGACGTGACCGACCAGAAACCCAGCCAGACCACCGACCAGACGACCGACCGGCCCGCCAAGAAGCCCCAGGGCCTCCAGGCCATCTGGGCGAACACCCTGGAGCCGGTGGCCCCGCTGCCCTGGTACCGCAGGCTGTCCCTCAAGGCCGTAGTGGCGGCGGCGCTGGCCGTGGGCCTCCTGACCGCACTGGTGGTGGCCGCCGTGACAGGCGCCAGCGCCCCGCCGCGGCACCGGATCGCGCTGCAGGACCGGATCGGGGACCAGGTCCATCTGCCGGACGACGGTTCGGTCCAGACGGCACGCTCCAGCTACCAGCAGCGGATCAGGGCGCTGAGCCCGTACCGGGAGCTGACGGTGGGCGGTTACGGCACGACCGGATCGTCCAAGACCACGCTGCTGCTGGTCGGACTGACCGGGAGCTTCGCGGAGCCCCAGCGGGAACTGAACAAGTACTTCGGACGGCTGGCGGCCTCGGACGTGTTCAACGACACGGTGACGGAACGGCAGGACTACCCGACAGGCCCCCTCGGCGGCGCGTTCGAGTGTGCGGTGCTCACCTACCCGTCCGCGTCCGAGACCACCTGTGTGTGGGCGGACGGCAGCACGGTCGGCATCGTCGTCGACAGCACCGGCGAGAGCTCCCCACAGGAACTGGCCGACCGCGCCCGGGACATCCGCGCAGCCGTCGAGGTCCCGGCCGAGGACTGACCCGCCGCCGAACCAGGAAGCCGCCGACGCCGGCAGGTTCGGCATCGAGGGCCGGTTCTACGGCGGCCACCAGAAGGTCGCACCTACGGATCCTCGGCGCGGTGGCCGCTCCGGAGCCCGCGAACTGCCCGCTGCCCACTGCCCACTGCCCACTGCCCACTGCCCACTGCCCACTGCCACCGTTTCAGAAGGTCGTCGTCCGCAACTCGTCGCTGACGGGGTCGAGGCCGGCCTTCCACCGGCGCTGCTGCTCGAACCAGTGCACATAACGCGGTGAGACGCCGCGCAGGTCGATGCTGAGCGGGTAGGGGTCGAACTCGTCGAGGAGCAGCTTGCGGAGGAACTCGACCATGCCGCACGGGAACAGGGTGAAGTCGTCGGGGGTGTGGCGGCCGCAGACCAGGACGGGCCACTTGTCGGGATCCGGGTCGGTGGTCAGCCAGCACAGGATGTCCGGGCCCGAGGTGACCCCCCAGGCGAGGATGTGGTCCGGGTCGATGTCGAGGCCTTCCTGGCCGTCCAGCATCTCCCAGGTGTAGCGGGCGTTCTCCGTCTCCCCCTCGAAGGTGCCAGGGTCCCACTGGATGTACTCCTTGGGGAGCGGCATCAGAACGCAGACCTCGTTGAAGGAACCGCCCCCGTACACCGACATGAAGGCCTTGTAGTCCCGCGGAAGCCGCGTGCCCCACCGCGCCTCGGCCGCCGCCCAGTCGATCTGCTCGTCGGCGCCGGGATCCGCAGGGAGGATCTCGGCCAGCGCTGTGATGCCCGTCGGGTCTTCCACGGCAGTCCCCTTCTCTGTCTCTCGAGTCGCCGAGAGCCTAGGGGACGGTACCGACATGCCCGGCAACCAGCGCCCGGCAGCTGGCACGCCGCAGAAGAAGACGAGTGCACCCTCAGCATGAATCAGGGCGCGAACCCGGACAATTCCCAGGCCAGGAATACGGGCGAAATCACCGAAAAGAAAAGGTGGAGATAGGAATCGAACCCATCTAAACGGCCCTGCAAGCCGTCGCCTCGCCACTCAGCCACTCCACCGCGGCAACGAGGGAAACATTACACGAGCATGAACGGGGATTCCTCGGCGACGCCGATCTTTCACTCTAGAAGGCTCTTAATGCGTCTAGTGCTATTTCTCTCGACATGGTGTCGACAGGGTCCTGCAGGCCAGCGCGGAAAAGTCACGGTGCGCTAGCCTGTGCCGATATCTCCGACCCGATGGGATTTCACTGATGGCCGTCGAGGAATCATGGTTCACCCGTACCACGGAGCTGCGTTGTGGAACCGCTGCGAACCGGTGCCAGTACAAGAGCCTCCCCCTGCGCGACCTTCCCCCGCTCGGTGTCGTGCGCCGCGCGCGGATCGTCCGCGAAGGCCTGCGTGAGCGCCGCGACGCCGTCCCGACGCCCGGCCGGCCCTCCCGCTTCACCGAGGGGGACTGGGTCCGGGTGAAGGACGAGGCCACGGTGCGCGCCACCCTCGACGCCAAGGACCGCCATCGCGGCCTGTGGTTCACCCGCAGCCAGTGGTCGTTCTGCGGCGGCGTCTACCAGGTCGAACGCATCGTGCGCCGCATGATCGACGACCACTACCGGGTGCGGCGCCTGTCCGGCACCGTCGCCCTGGCCGGCGCCACCTGCCACGGCGCCGACGGGGCCCAGGGCTGCGGGCTGGACTGCGCCCTGCTGTTCCGCGACGAATGGCTGGAGCCCGCCCCCGCGCCGGTCCCCGCCGCCCGGCCCGCCGCCCTCTGGGCGACCGTGCGCAGCCTCCCGGAGATCCGCGCCACCCTCGACCCCGACGGACGGCTGGACGGCGTCCCCTTCCAGCCGGGCATGGAGCTCCACGCCGACACCCGCCACAGCGCCACCGAACTGCGCCACCGGTCCCTCGCCTGGTGGCAGCACCCCACCAAGGGCCGCTGGTTCATCCTCAACGGCCTGCGCTGCGGCGGCGAACCGCTCGCCACCGGCTGCGACCGCCGCTGCGCCCTGCTGTGGCACGAGTCCTGGCTGCATCTGGAACCCGCCGCCACCACCCACTGACCTCCCGCCACCACCCACCACCCGCAGACCTGCCGGGGGCCGCCCCCGCCACCGGCCCCGGGAGCGGTGGGGGGCGGCGGGGGGGCGCGGGCGGCCTCCCCGCCGGCCGCCCGGGTGGGTGTCGTGGTGAACGAGCGCGCCGTCCCCGTGCCCGCGCAGGTCGCCAACGCCTGTGCCATCCTCGGTCTCGACCCGTTCTACGTCGCCAACGAGGGCAAGCTGGTCGCCTTCGTCCCGCGCGAGCACGCCGACGCCGTCCTCGCCGCGATGCGGGCGCACCCGCTGGGCGCGCGCTCGGCAGTGATCGGCGAGTGCGTGGCGGACCACCCCGGCATGGTCGTCTGCCGCACCCCCTTCGGCGGCACCCGCGTCATCGACCTGCCGATGGGGGAGCAACTCCCGCGGATCTGCTGAGGGCTCCGCCCGCCTCGTGCGGGTGGGGAAACAG